>NZ_JBEZNH010000010.1:0-173629 GCF_040653115.1 Streptosporangium sp. NPDC048047
AGCCGCGGCCTGACGACCACCCAACTCGGTGAACCTTTCCGGTCACAGCACTAGGTCTGCGGGACCTACCATGGGCGCCCGGTGAGGCGGCACACTTACGGCATGACCAATCCGTACGCTCGTGAGCTCGGAGATTTCCTGCGAGCCCGGCGCGGCAGGCTGCATCCACACGACGTCGGCCTGGAGCCGGGCGGCCGACGCAAGGTCACCGGACTGCGGCGCGAGGAGCTGGCCTTGCTGGCCGGGCTGAGCACCGACTACTACCAGCGGATGGAGCAGGGCCGGGAAGTGCGCCCGTCCGACGATGTCCTGGACGCGCTCGCCGGGGCGCTCGGCCTCGACGGCGAGGAACGCCGGCATCTGTTCGCCCTGGCCCGTGCCGCCCGCCGGCCGTTACCCACCCTGGTGGACCGGGGCCCGGAAAGAGTGCCGGACAGCACACGGCGGCTGCTGCGGGTGATGGACACCCCGGCGGTCGTGCTCGGCCGGCACCTCGACCTGCTCGCCTGGAACCCGATGGCGGAGGCGCTGCTCGGCGCCCCGGACGCTTACCCACCCCACCGGCTCAACATGCTCCTGCTGATGTTCGACGACACGCTGACCGGCGAGCGGAGGTGCCCGGACTGGGAGCGGCAGGCCCTGGACTACATCGGCATGATGCGCGCCGCCGTCGCCACCGACCCCACCCATCCGCGCGCCACCGCGATCGTCGGTGAGCTGAGCATCCGCAGCGTCGAGTTCCAGCGGCTGTGGGCCCGGCATGACGTACGCGCGTCGGTCCGCGGCACCAAGACCTTCCGGGCTCCCGAGGTCGGCGACATCGTCCTGGACTGGGACACCTATCCGCTGCCCGGCAACCCCGGCCCGGTCATGCTGGTCTTCACCGCCGAGCCGGGCAGCGCTGACGCGGACCGGCTTCAGCTCCTGGCGTCATTGCACGCGACCCGCTCGGCGCTCACCAACAACTCCTCCCAGTAGTGCTTGTTGCGACTCCCAACAGAATGATCAGCCGCCCTGGACCAGTCGAGCTTGTGGCGGAATGCAACGCGGCCAGCAGGAACCGGCGCAGTCATTCCCACATGTCGGCGTGATGCCAGCCGCGCAGCCGCCGCAGGCAGGTCATTCCCGAGCCGAAGCCGGGTTCCCGGGGCAGGAACTCCCACGGGATCGCGGTGTGGAGCACGAGCAGGATGCCACGGGGCTTTGCGGTCACCCAGCCGCGTGCGACCGGGGTGGCGCTGCCGTCGCTCCACCTTCGGTACAGCGGCTCGATCCGTTCCCCCAAGTCGTCTGAGACGATCCACGGAGGCTGCTTCACCCTTCCTCACGCGCAGATCAACCACCGTCCAGGTGGACGGACACGGCCATGGTCGTTTTGCCGGGAGTCGTTGGTGGCGATGTTTCACGTGAAACAGTGGCCGTCCATAGGCGCTCTACCCCGGTGACCGGCTCTCCGGAGAAAGCCGTGGATTGCTCCGTGGGGTCAGCTCGTGGGCGGTGTTTCACGTGAAACATCACCGCCCGCGCGGCCTGACGTTCACTCGGCTGTATCGGTGATCGTACGGCCGGACAGCGGTGGCCGGCCGTACGGTCGAGAGAGTCGGCCGACCCGTACCGTCGGGGCCAGCCGGTCGGCCTTGCGGCCCGGAGAGCCGGTGCGGGCGGCGACCGCCGCGGGCCACGACCGCCGCGGGCAGCGACCGTCACGGGCGGCGGTCGCCCCGGGTCACGAGCGTCGCGGGTCGCGACTGCCCCGGGTCACGAGCGTCACGGGTCGCGACTGCCACGGGCCACGACCGTCACGGGTCGCGGGCGACGCGAACCGCGACCGTCACGGGCCGCGGTTGACGCGCACCGCGACTGTTCACGGGTCGCGGTCGACGCGGCCCGGGGCCGAGGTCGGTCAGGCGTCGGCAGCCGCCCGTACCGTGAGCCGGATGTCGGCGAGGAAGGCGTCGATGTGCTCAGCCGTGGTGTCGAACGAGGTGACCCACCGGACCACGTGCTCCTCGGCGTTCCAGACGTGGAAGGGATGCCGCTGCTGGAGTTCGGTGATCGCCTTCTCCGGAAGCGCCGGGAAGACGGAGTTGGACTGGACGGGATAGCGGAGCGAGACCCCGGGAAGCCCGGTGACGCCCTCCGCCAGCCGGCGGGCCATCGCGTTGGCCTGGGCGGCGTTCTCGCGCCAGAGCTCACCGGCGAGGAGCGTGGCCAGCTGGACGGAGACGAAACGCATCTTGGAAGCGAGCTGCATCGCCTGCTTGCGGAGGAACAGCGCGGAGGCGTCCAGCTCGGGGTTGAGGATGACGATCGCCTCGGCTCCCATGGCGCCGTTCTTGGTGCCGCCGAAGCTGAGGACGTCCACCCCCGCGTCCGTCGTGAGGGCGCGCAGCGAGCAGCCGAGCCCGGCCGCGGCGTTGGCCAGCCGCGCCCCGTCCATGTGCAGGAGGAGACCGCGGGAGTGGGCGAACTCCGCGAGCTCGGCGACCTCGTCGGCGGTGTAGCAGGTGCCGCACTCGGTCGCCTGGGAGATGGATACGACGCGGGGCTGTGAATGCTGGATTCTGCCCAGCGCCGAGAGCTGTCCCCGGACGTCCTCCGCCGAGATCTTGCCGTCCTCCGTGGCGAGGGGGACCAGCTTCGTGCCGAGAAGGCGTTCGGGAGCGCCGCACTCGCTGGTGTTGATGTGCGCGCTGACGGGACAGAGCACCGCGTCGTAGGGCCGCAGGAGGAGGCTCAGGCCGACGACGTTGGCTCCGGTGCCGTTGAACACGGGGTAGACGGTCACCCGGTCGCCGAACTCGGCGCGGAAGGCGTCCTCCATCTCCCGGGTCCAGCGGTCCCCGCCGTACGCGGGGGCGTCTCCGGTGTTCGCCTCGGTGATGGCGGCCATGACCGCCGGGTGGACGCCCGCGTGGTTGTCGCTGGCGAAGCTCTTCGGGAAGGGGGTGGAAGTCAGCACGGGGACCACCCTAGAACCTGCTCCGTGGGTCTTCCCCGAGGCGGGAGTCTACGGAACGGAACTCGGCGCGGGTGGCACGGGCCGACGGCGCCGCACCGCTCGTAAGGTGGCGCGGCGTCAGTGCGGGCGCGAGGCCGGATGAGTCCGGCTTCGCGCCCGCACGCCGGCCCGGCGGTCGGGTGAGGCCGGGTGCGTCGCGGGAGGGTCAGGCCGTGCCGCGGGCGGCGGCCTGCTCCAGCAGCACCCGGCATACGGTGCCGAGGTCGTCGCCGGCCGCCTCGACGGCCATCGGCAGGAGGGACGTCTCGGTCATGCCCGGGGCGACGTTGACCTCCAGGAAGTGCGGCAGACCGGAAGGGTCGACGATGAGGTCCGTACGGGAGATGTCCCGCAGTCCCAGGGCGGTGTGCGCGGTCACCGCCATCTCGGCGCAGGCCGCGGCGACCTCCGGGGACAGCCGGGCGGGCGCGAAGAACTCGGTGTGGCCCGCGGTGTAGCGGGCCGCGTAGTCGTACACCCCCCCGTCCGGGACGATCTCCACGGGCGGCAGGGCCACCGGACCCTCCCCGAGGTCGAGCACGGAGACCGCCACCTCGACGCCCTCGACGAACCGCTCGATCAGCGCGGTGTCGCCGTAGGCGAAGCAGCCGACCATCGCGGAGGGTAGCTCCTCCGCCGTGCGGACGACCGACGCGCCGAGCGCCGAACCGCCCTGGGACGGCTTGACGAACAGCGGCAGGCCCAGCCGTTCGACGATCCGGGACAGCACCTTGGACGCGCCGAGGTCGTGGAAGGTCTCCTTCGGCAGGGTCACCGACTCGGGGGTGCGGAGGCCGACGGAACGCACGACCGCCTTGGCGGTGGGCTTGTCGTAGGCCACCCGGCAGGCGTCGGGGCCGGCGCCCACGTACGGGACGGAGAGGAGCTCCAGCACCGAGCGGATGGCGCCGTCCTCACCGGACCCGCCGTGCAGCGTGACGAAGGCCGCGTCGGGCGGGTCGGCGAGGACGGTGGGCACCAGGGAGGCGTCGGTGTCGCGGATCTCCACCGGGATCCCCGCCGCGCGCAGCACCTCGCTCACCCGGCGGCCGGAGCGCAGGGACACCTCACGCTCGTAGGACAGCCCGCCCGACAGCACGAGGACGTGGCCCAGATCACTCACCCGAAACACCTCTCTTTTCCACCCCTGCCGCGTCCCGGGCCCGCTCCCGTCGCGGCCGGGCCGTCCGCCGCGCGACGGCGGCGGAAGTCACCGTACGGCACCGCGCCGGTCCGTGCTCGTCCGGCCCGCGGGAGGACGGGCTGAACGAGGACTTCGCGGGACGGTGAGAAGCGGTTCGGATCCTGGTCCGCGGATCACCCCGCGGGCCGCTCGCCCGGGCGAAGATCCACGAAACGGAATCTAGGCGATGTCGGGGCCGGGGGTGTCCACCCCGATGTGGTCCGGCGCGGCGCCCGGACCGAACGTGTCGCGCAACTGGAGCTCCTGCTCGATCACCCCGGCCAGGCGGCGGACGCCCTCGCGGATGCGGTCCGGCTCGGGGTAACAGAAGGACAGGCGCATGTTCCTGGCGCCGCCGCCGTCGGTGTAGAAGCCGGTGCCGGGGACGAAGGCCACCCGCTCGGCGACCGCGCGCGGCAGCAGGGCCTTGGAATCGAGGCCTTCGGGAAGCGTGGCCCAGACGAAGAACCCGCCCTGGGGACGGGTCCATGTCATGCCGGCCGGCATCAGGGCGTCCAGCGAGGCGAGCATGGTGTCGCGGCGCTCGCGGTACAGCTCCCGGAAGGTCTTGATCTGCTCGCGCCACGGCTGGACGGAGAGGTACTCGCCGACCGCGAGCTGGGTGAAGGTGGAGTGCGAGAGCACCGCCGACTCCATCGCCAGCACCAGCTTGTCGCGGATGGCGTGCGGGGCGAGCGCCCAGCCGACCCGGAAGCCCGGGGCCAGCGTCTTGGAGAAGGAGCCGAGGTAGACCACGCCGTCGGCGTTGTCGGCGCGCAGCGTCCGCATGGGCTCGCCGTCGAAGCCGAGCAGGCCGTACGGGTTGTCCTCGACGATCAGGATGCCGGCGCGCTGGCAGATCTCCAGGACCTGCTGCCGGCGGACCGCGTTGAGGGTCACCCCGGCCGGGTTCTGGAAGGTGGGGATCGTGTAGAGGAACTTGATCGGGGCGCCCGCCGTCCGCAGTGCGTAGATGGTCTGGGCGAGCGACTCGGGGACGATCCCCTCGTCGTCCATGGCGACGTGGACGACCTTGGCCTGGTAGGCGGAGAAGGTGCCGAGCGCGCCGACGTAGGACGGCCCCTCGGCCAGCACGACGTCGCCCGGGTCGATGAAGATGCGGGTGATCAGGTCGAGGGCCTGCTGGGAGCCGACGGTCACCACGACGTCGTCGGCGCCCGCCTCGATGCCCTCAAGGCGCATGACGTCGCAGATCCGCTCACGCAGGTGCGGGTCGCCCTGACCGGAGCCGTACTGCAGCGCGACCGGGCCGCGGCGGGAGACGAGATCGGCGACGAGCTCCCCCACCACGTCGAGGGGCAGCGCGGTGACGTACGGCATGCCGCCGGCCAGCGAGACCACCTCGGGCCGCGACGCGACGGCGAAGAGTGCCCGGATCTCGGAGGCGACCATCCCGGTTGCCCGTGCGGCGTACCGGTCGACGTAGGCGTCGATCCGCGAACCCTGGGGCGCGACGGTCCGACCGTGATCAGAATCGTGGGGCACGGTCCACCTCCTAGCTCATGTGGAGCACGCGAGTGCTCATGCCAGAGAAACCAGCGTACGTCAGTGAATGATGTCGTCTGCGTGGGGGGATACGACAGTCTGAAACGCGGACCCCCACTGGGCTACGATGCCAGCTGGGGACGCCGTTTTCGCGGGGTTTTCGTCATGGCTCGCACTCATCTCGCCAGGATTGGGGCCAACAGGTGTCGCGTCGGCTGGCCAACGTCACTCTCGACAATCTCGACGACCTGCCGCACCGGTGCCGCCGGTGCGTGTTCTGGGAGCTGGATCCCATGAGCGGCAACCGCGCCGTCGAGGCGGGGGACCCGGCGCTGGAGAAGGAGGCGTGGATCTCCTCCACCCTCCTGGAGTGGGGGAGCTGCGGGAAGATCGTCTATGTGGACGGCGTGGCCGCCGGGTTCGTGCTCTACGCGCCCCCGCACCACGTGCCCCGTTCGGTCGCCTTCCCGACCTCGCCGGTCAGCGCCGACGCCGTGCTGCTGATGACCGCGCACATCATCCCGGAGTTCTCCGGGGGCGGTCTGGGCCGGATGCTGGTCCAGGGCGTCGCCAAGGACCTGACCCGGCGCGGGGTGCGGGCGATCGAGGCGTTCGGCGACCTGAAATGGGAACAGCCGGGGGCGTGCGTGATGCCCGCCGACTACCTGCTCTCGGTGGGTTTCAAGACCGTCCGGCCGCACCTGCGCTTCCCCCGGCTCCGCCTGGAGCTGAAGACCGCCGTGTCGTGGCGTGAGGACGTCGAGGTGGCCCTGGAGCGGCTGCTGGGTTCCATGAGCCCGGAGAGGGCGCTGCGGCCGGTCTGAGGCGGTCTCAGTCGCTTTCCGTCCCGCGCGGCCGTACGCGGCGGGACGCCCGGCGCTCGACAGCTCAGCCCGGTGGACGACGGCCCAGCCCGGTGGGCGCGACCGGCGCGACTTCACGACACGCCGTCGCGGCCGTCCGCCACGCATGCGGAAGCCCCCCGCCGTGGGTGGCAGGGGGCTTTCGCGGGTGGGTGTGCCGCTCGGAAGCGGTGGTACGGCCCGCACGCCGTGGGGTGCGCCGTGCCGCAGGGGGCCTTCTCCGGCCCGTCCGTCCGGCCCCGCCGGAGCGGGACCGTGCGGGCGGTCCTAGATGATGCCCTCGAGCTCGCGGAGCAGCATGGCCTTCGGCTTGGCGCCGATGATCTGCTTCACGACCTCTCCACCCTTGTAGACGTTCAGGGTCGGAATCTGGAGTACACCGTACTTGCCGGCGGTCGCCGGGTTCTCGTCGACGTTCAGCTTGACGACGGTCAGCTTGTCGGCCTGCTCGCCGGCGATCTCCTCCAGGATCGGGGCGACCTGGCGGCACGGGCCGCACCACTCGGCCCAGAAGTCGACGATGACGGGCTTGTCGTTCTTCAGGACGTCGGCGTCGAAACTGGCGTCGGTCACGCTCTTGATGGCGCCCAAGGTCTTGCTCCCTCTTCGTGTATCGGTGTGTCCGGGTGTGTCGGTCGGGTCAGCTCTCGTGGTCGGCCAGCCAGCGCTCGGCGTCGAGCGCGGCGGCGCAGCCGGTGCCGGCGGCGGTGATCGCCTGCCGGTAGGTGTGGTCGACGACGTCACCGGCGGCGAACACCCCGTCGACGTTCGTGCGGGTCGAGGGGGCGTCGACCTTGATGTACCCCTCCTCGTCGAGCTCGACCTGGCCCTTGAGGAGTTCGGTGCGCGGGTCGTGCCCGATCGCGATGAACAGGCCGGTGGCCGCCAGCTCGCTCTCCTCACCCGTCTTGACGTTGCGCAGCCGGAGCCCGGAGACCTTGGCCTCGCCGAGGACGTCGACCACCTCGCTGTCCCAGACGAAGCGGATCTTGTCATTGGCGAACGCCCGGTCCTGCATGATCTTGCTGGCGCGCAGCTCGGCACGGCGGTGCACGACGGTCACCGACCTGGCGAACCGGGTCAGGAAGGTCGCCTCCTCCATCGCGGTGTCGCCGCCGCCGACGACCACGATGTCCTGGTCGCGGAAGAAGAAGCCGTCACAGGTGGCGCACCAGGAGACGCCGTGGCCGGACAGGCGCTTCTCGTTGGGCACGCCCAGCTCGCGGTAGCCGGAGCCGGTGGCCAGGATGACGGTCCTGGCGTGGTACGTGTCGGTGGCGGTCCTGACGACCTTGGGGTCGGCCTGCAGGTCGACCTCGACCACGTCGTCGGCGACCAGCTCGGCGCCGAACCTCTCCGCCTGCTTGCGGAGGTTGTCCATCAGGTCCGGCCCCATGATGCCGTCGGGGAAGCCGGGGAAGTTCTCCACCTCGGTGGTGTTCATCAGCGCGCCACCGGCCGTGACCGAGCCCTCGAAGACGAGGGGCTTCAGATCGGCGCGTGCCGAGTACACGGCCGACGTGTAGCCGGCGGGACCCGAGCCGATGATGATCACATTCCGGACGTCCATCACTGCGGTGACCTTTCCCGTCGTCGTTGCCAGTGGCGTCAACAGATACTAGGCGCCGGTGATTCCCCACCCGAACCGGCGCGTCCACCTGCGCCGAGACGGGCGGAGCCCGGCACGGATGACTCCGTGCCGGGCTCCGATGTCCTCGCGGATCGTCGTCCCCGCGGACCTACTTCCACTGGGCGAAGGCCGGCTTGCGCACGTTCTCGCACTGAGGGCCCACGACGTGGACGCGCACGGTGTTCTTCGCCTTGTTCTGCCAGAAGACCATGATGTTGGCCTCCTGCCCGTTGTAGAAGCCCTGGTCCACCGCGAACGGGAATCTCCCGATCTTCTTGGAGACCTGCTGCACACACTGGTCGATCTTGGACGCGTCGGTCGCCTGGGCGGCGTCCACGATCTGCGCCGGACCGATGTACTCCAGCAGCGAGCCGCTGAGCTCCTGCTCGGTGTAGTTCCAGTTGCTGTCGGTCAGCTGGTAGGCGGGCTCGCTGGCCGACGGGGAAAGGGCGATCGGGTCGTTCTGACCCGGTCCGGAGGCGGCGAACATGTTGGTCGACACCACGGTCGCGCCGATCACCGCCGCGGCCGCCATGCCCGCCACCGCGGGAAGGGCCCACCGGCGCCGCGCGGCTCCGGAGCCACGGCGCCGCCTGACCGGCGCCGGGACCACGGTGCCGTCGTCGCCGACGACTCCGAGGCGGGCGGCCGGCACGGCGGGCTCGCCGTCGAACCCACGATCGCGGTCGTCGCCGGCGACCTCCGGCCGCACGACGGGGGCGTCGCCTTCCCCGCCCGTTCCCGGCCGCGTGACAGGGACCACGGTGCCGTCGTCGCCGACGATCCCGAGGCGCGTCACCGGCGCGGGCGCGGGGGAGGACGTCGTCTCCCACGGCGCGTCGCGCATTATGTCGTCCCAGGCCGGTGCCTCCACCAGGCCTACTCCACCTCCACGGAAGCTCTCGGCCTCAGCGGCCAGCGCACGGTCGATCCTGAGGGCGACACCCATCGGCATGGCCGGGGTGGGCGTCGCGGCAAGCACCTCACGGACCGCTGCGAGGTCGGCGAGGCTTTCGCCACAGGGATCGCAGATCGCGAGATGCTCGCGTACCTGCAGGGCCGTGGCGGCGTCGAGAAGACCCTCGGCCAATTCGGCCAGGGTCTCCAGGTCGTAGTGCGTGTCACCCGTCACGAAGTTCTGCTCCCTTCGCGGATGAGACGCGAGTGAGGTCTGATCGGTTCCGTAGGTGAGAAAGAATCGGGGCCAGTTTCGCCCGGCCGCGGGCGCATCTGCTCTTCACGGTGCCGCTCGGCACCCCGAGGACCTGGGCCGCGTCCTCGACGGAGTAGCCCATCATGTCCACGAGCACCAGCGCGGCGCGCTGGTCGGCGGGCAGCAGCCGGAGCGCGGACGAGACCTCCATGGAGACCTCGCGCTCGGCCGTCTGGTCCTGCACGGGAGTGTCGCGCTCCGCGGCCTCGACGAGCTCGTCGTCGGCGACCGGGCGGACGGATTTCCTGCGCATGCGGTCCAGGCACGCGTTCACCACGATGCGGTGCAGCCACGTGGTGACGGCCGCCTCGCCGCGGAAGCTGCCGGCCTTGCGGTAGGCGGAGACGAACGCGTCCTGTACGGCGTCGGCCGCCTCGTCGGGGTCACCCAGCGTGCGCAGGGCGACCGCCCACATGCGGTCTCGGTGACGCTTGACTATTTCACTGAAAGCGTGCGGATCCCCGGCGATGTGCCGGGTCAGCAGATCGGCATCGGACACGGCTGGCCGCGCCATCTGCTCCGCCGCTGGCGGGGTCTCTGGTGGGAGGTTCACAAGGAAAGTCCTGCTGCCGGTCCGGGGAGAATCACCACTACGGGATAGATGGTGCCACGAAATCTCTGATGATCGGCAAGAAGCGGGGTAAAAGCGTCTGAATCCGTACAGCTCTCACTTGGTGGCGAGGATCTTCACATCCATGATCGTTCCTCGGTACTTCCCCTGGAAGGTCGGCATCCTGGTGAACCAGACGCACACGTAGCGGCCCTTGTGCGGGGAGTCGGCGCTGAAGGTCTTCCTGCCCCCGAGGTCGGTGAACCTGTGGACCGTCTCCAGGGAGGCGAGGTCGGCGGACGGGCCGACCCGCAGCTCGGCCGTGCCGCCGGAGCCCGCCCCGAAGTCGACCGTGACCTGCTTGACCGGCACGCTCTCACCGAGGTCGAGCAGCAGGCCGACGCCCTTCTTCAGGTTGCCGAAGTCGGCCGAGTCGTAGGACTCCGAGTGCCAGTCGGTGGAGGGCTTGCCGTCGATCGCGCCCAGCGTCAGCTCGTCACGCTCGTCGCTGTCCCCCTGCGGGTCGAAGCCGTCGGCGTTCTGGACCTTGACCTCGCGGGTGGCCGTGGCCGTCGTGGGGGTGGGCGTGGTGGTCGGGGCGGCCGCGGGCGGCCCGGAGGCGCCGATGCTGCGGCCGAGCGTCCAGGCGACCAGTCCGACGGCCACCATCACCAGCAGCACGACGAGGGTCATGGCGACCTTGTTGACCGTCCCGCCGCCCGCCGGACGCGGCTGCTGGTACGACTGCTGGTACGACTGCTGGTAGGGCGGCCGGGTGACGGGCGCGCCGGGCCCGGACGACGCCTGCGTCGTGGAGGGAGGCGCCTCGGAGCGAGAGGCCGTCACCGGCGGCAGGGCCGTCGAGGGCAGCGGCATGGGCATGGGCGTGGGCCTCGGCACCGAGCTGAGCGCCTCGGCGAACTCCGCCGGCGTGGTCAGCGGGGTGAGCCCCTTGCGGCTCTCCGGCAGCAGCGCCCGGCAGGTGATGGTGTCGAGGTAGCCCGGGACCCCGGCGGTGACCTGCCGCGGCGTGCAGTAGTGGCCGTCGTCCACGGGGGCGGCCGGCAGTCCGCCCTCCTGCTCCTCGCCCGGCCAGTGGCCGGTCAGCCCGGCGTACAGCAGGCGGCCGAGGCCCTCGGCGTCGGTGCGGGCCGGGTCGTCGCTGGTGACCTCCGCCAGGGCGGCGTCGATCCCCACGCCGAGCAGCTTGACCGTGTTGCCAGAGGTCCACACCAGGTGGTCCGGGGTCAGGCACAGGTGCGCGATGTCCGCCTCGTGCGAGTGGGCCAGCGCCTCGGCGGCCTCGGCGACCAGCGCGGCGGCCCGCTCGGCCTCCAGCGACCCGGAGGCGACCATGTCGCCGAAGGTCTCGCCGCTCACCCACTCGCTGACGACGTAGGAGCGCCCGTCGTCCTCGGTGGCGTCGAACACCTGGGTCAGGCGCGGGTCGGTCAGCCGGCTCGCCGCGCGGGCGGCGGTGACGACCTCGTTGAGACGTGGGAAGTCGGGGTCGAAGGTGTGGACCGCGACGGGGCGGGCGAGCACCTCGTCGATCGCCTTCCACAGGGTGGCCCCGCCTGACTCGTGGACCCGGTCCTCGAGCCGGAAACGGTCGGCCAGCTTCGTGCCCGGCTCGACGGCGGCGGAGCTCATGAGATCTCCGCTACTGGGGACGCGACGCCGTCATCTTCGACGGCCGACACGTCAAGACACATCACAATATGCCGGGTGGATCCGCCCACGCCCTCCTGCTTCCATTAGCCGCATGTCGTCACACGCGTCGCACCATGGTAGTCCCGCGCCGGTTCCGCCCGTGTTCTGCTTGTCAGACGCTTGGGACAAGTCTTGGGGTTACCGGCCTACCCGTCCTGCCACCATTCCAACGATCGAGTTGACCTCCGGGATGCGCATCCGGTGCGCGAAGGCCAGATAGAGCACCATACCGAGACCTCCGCCCGCGGCGAGCATGATGGCCGCGTTGAAGGGGGTCAGGTCGGCGAGTCCCCGGGTGATCCACAGCACGCCGAGCGCGAGCGCCGCGGCCGGCAGGGCCGCGAGGTACATCCGGGACAGCCCGGCGGCCACCACGCGCCCGTTCAGCCCGCCGGCGCGGCGGGCGGCCATCCGCCAGGCCACCGCGGTACCCACGACGTAGGAGACGGTGAGCGCGAACGCCAGGCCCATGACGACGTACTCGGGGGGCAGGACGGCGGCGGCGAGGAAACTGAGCGCGATGCTCACCGCCGTGTTGCCCGCCCCGATGAGGACCGGGGTCCTCGTGTCGCCGAAGGCGTAGAACACGCGCAGCAGGAGCTGGAAGAGCGAGAACGGCACCAGCGCCAGCCCGAAGACCTGCAGCACGCTGCCGATGTACAGGGCGTTGGCGGGGTCGTTGTTGCCCCAGGAGTAGATCAGCACGGTCACGGCCGGGCCCAGCACCATCAGCAGCACCCCTGCGGGCACGAGCAGCGACGCCACCAGCCGCACGCCCGAGGCGAACTCGTCGCGGACCGAGGTCAGGTCGCCCTCGGCGACCGACCGGCTCATCCGGGGCAGCATCGCGGTGATCACCGAGACCGCGATGATCCCGTAGGGGAGCTGGAAGAGCTGGAACGCCTGGGAGTAGGCGGTGTTGCCCGCGCCCGGCGCCCGGTCACCGGCCGCCGAGGCGATGTTGGTCGTGACCAGGAAGCCGAGCTGGGTGATGGTCACGTACAGGAAGGTCCAGGAGCCGGCCTTGGCCATCTCGCCCAGTCCGGCCTGGCGCAGGTCGAACCGGGGCGTGAGACGGAAGCCCGCCCGGTGCAGCGAGACCATCAGCACCAGGCACTGGGCCACGATCCCGAGGGTGGTGCCGAGCCCCAGGACGGTGAGGTCGGAGCCGCTCACCGCGGTGACGTCCGCGCCCGCCCGCCCCGCCTTCACGTAGTACAGGGCCAGGACGGCGATCATCACGATGTTGTTCAGCACCGGCGCCCACATCGGGGCGGCGAACCGGTCGCGGGTGTTGAGGATCGCCCCGGCGAGCGCCCCGACGCCGACGAAGGCGACTTGCGGCAGGAGGTAGCGGGCCAGCGTGACCGTGACCTCGACCCGCTCGGGACCCCAGTCGTGGGTGTAGAGGCCGATCAGCGGCCGGGCGAGCAGCACAGCGATGACGGTCAGCACCAGCAGTCCGAGCACGCCCGCGGTCATCAGCCGCTGCTCGTAGGCCCGGCCGCCGTCGGGGTCGGTCTTCTGCCGCCGCACGATCGACGGCACCACGACGCTGCTCAGCACCCCGCCGAGGAGGTAGTCGAACAGGATGAACGGGATCATGTTGGCGACGGTGTAGGCGTCGCCCATCTGCGCGCTGCCCAGCGCGGCCACCAGCACCGCCGAGCGGACGAACCCGGTGACGCGGGAGACCATCGTGCCCGCCGCCATGATCGCGCTCGCGCGCAGGACCCTGCTCATGGGCTTCCTTCCACTGGGGGACCCGGCCTTTCAGGACTCGGTGCCCGCGGGGGCGCCGGCCGGCCGTGGCGGAGCCGTCGGAGCCGCCTGGGACGCCCGGGACGCCGCGCCGCGGCGGGCTCCGCGGCGCCGCAGCACGCGCATGACCACGGCCGCCAGCATCACCGCCAGGGCCGCGCCCACGATGAACAGCGCGATGCCGGTGTAGCCGGTGGTCCGCACGGTCAGCTTCGCGGGCTTGCCGTACTTGTGGCCGTCCCTGGTGACGAGCTGGACCGTCACGGTCGTCTGGCCGCCGATGGCGGTCGCCCGCATCGGGACCCGGATCGTGCGGTTCTGGCCCCCCGCGATGACGATGGGGGAGTCCTCGCTCTCGTACGGGTCGATCTCCAGCAGCTTCGGCTTGTCGGACGTCACCCGCAGCTGCACCGCGATCTCGCTGCCCAGCCCCGTCAGGTCGTTGCGGACGCTGATCGGCACGTTGCCGTCGGAGCCCGCCAGGGTGCGGAACTGCGGCTGGTCGCTGCCACTGATGGAGACCTTGGCGATCCGCCCGTCGACGGCGGCGGCGACCTGCCTGACGTAGGGGGTGGCGTCCTCGGTCCGGCCGCGCCAGGCGGAGGAGGCCAGCCGCAGCAGCGCCGGCTCGAAGATGTCGAGGTCCTGCGCGGTGGTGACGCCGGTCGTCAGGTCGGCGCGGGAGCTCACCCGCTTGACGCTCGACATGTACGGCTTGCCGAGCTCGGCCCGCCGGTCCTGCTCGGTGTAGGTGAGGCCGGCCCGCGGCGTGGCCGGCGACTTGGGCCGCTTGAGCGCGTCGAGCGTGACCGGGGAGAGCCAGGGCAGCGTGGCGGTCGCCTTGACGAGCCCGGTGACGTAGCCGGGGTCCGGGTGCCAGCGGCGCGGCGGGACCGCGATGACGGTCTTCGCGGCGGTCTTCGGGGTCTCGGCCGTCCCGGTGGCGGTGGTGGCGGGGGCGGCCTGCTCGGCGCCGATCATCGCGGTCTCGGCGACGAACCGCTGCCGGTTCAGCGCCGCGGCTCCGGGGGTCGAGGTGTCGGCGCCGAGGACGTCGCTCAGCGCCGGGTCGGCGACCAACGCGGTGACCGGGCCGTCCACGCTCTCCAGACGGGCGAAGGCGTCGGGGGTCGTGCCGCCGGTGGTGGCCGGGACCTCGGGCGGCACGGTGGAGGGCTGGTCGGCCGCGGGCGGCAGGTTGCGCTGGTCGAGCAGCACGGTGTCGACGCCCGCGTCGGCCAGCGCGTCCAGCCCGTCGTAGTCGACCACGCCGTTGACCGGCCAGTTGACGTAGTCGATGACGTCGCGGCCGAGGGTCTCCCGGCCGATGCGGGCCGCCGCCTCGATGCCGCTGCGCGTCGCGTCGTCCACACCGTTGTGGGCCAGGGCCGTCACGTCGGGGTCGGCGTAGGGGGTGGCGATCACGGGCGGCCTGGCGAGGGCGGCGCGGAGGTCGCGCAGCCACCGGCCGGCCTCGGCACTGGCCGGCCGCTTCACGACGGTGTCCTTGGTCTTGACCGTGTGCGTCTTCGCCATCGCCTGGGCGTCGTCGAGCAGGGCGGGGTCGACCATCCAGGTGAGCCCCTTGGCGGAGGTGTTGTCCTGGGCGATCTTCAGCAGGTCGCCCAGCCGCTGCCCGGACGCCATGTACTTGGCCAGGGTGTCGTCGACGAAGGTGGCGTCGTCGGCCCGGCGCGGCTGGTCGATGACCGGCATGACCATGGCGATCTTCGTTCGGGGGACCGTGACGTCCTTGGGGAGGTAGGTCAGCACGGTGCGCTGGACGGCGATCTGCTGGTCGAAGCCGTCGAGCACCTCCAGCAGGAGCGGGTAGACCCCGAACCGGCTGATGCCGAGCTGCTCCGGGGTGACCGTGATCTCCCAGGGCGCCTTGGCCGAGGGGGCGACCGTGGGCTCCAGGTACTGGTCGCGGTAGGAGAGGGGCTGCACGCCCTCACCTCTGAGGTAGGCCGCGAGGTCGGCGCGGCGGGCGAACGGCTGCGCCGAGTGGCGCCGCCGGATCCGCAGGCCGCTGCGGGCCTCGCCGGTGTTGGCGAAGAAGCCGGAGATCCTGATCTCCGTCGTCGGGTCGCGCGGCACGTCGGGGGTGATCGACTCCACCACGAGCTGCGGCTCCTGGCGTCCCTGGCGGGCGGCCGCCGGACGGGCGCCGGCCGCGCCCACCCCGGCCTCGCGGGCCCCCGCCGCGGTCGTCCGGGCGTCCGCCGTACCAGGAAGGACCACGACGGCGGAGGAGAGCATCGTGGTGGTCATCATGGCGAGCAACGCGGCCTTGCGGATCACGTGCGGGCCTGGGTCGGAGTACGGCGCACGCCCGTAATGCTATGGCCTATCCGGCGAGCGGGAAGGTCGCGGGCTCTCTCCGTGACCGGGACTGGACCAGGCCGATGGTCTTCCCTGGGACAAGGGCGAGCAGGTGATCGGCCCTGATCCGCAGGGCCGTACGGCGCTCTCCGGTGGGGGTGTGGACGACCCGCTCGGTCCCGGACAACCGCTCGTCCACCAGGACGGGAAGGGTCTCCGGGAGCAGCAGCGGGCACACCAGCCCGGCGGCGTAGTCGGTGACGGAGTTCACAGTGAAATCCGTCGCCGGGCGGACCCGGCGGGCCCCCACGATGCCGCCGACGACGCCGGAGGCCGGCGGGGTGCCCACGGCGGAGACGACCGCCACCGGCTCGCGGCCGATGCGGGTCGTGACCTCGAAGACGGTGACCTCCACGCAGGTCTCCGGGCTCACCGACAGCAGGTCCGGAAGTTCCCGGACGGACGTCATCGCCCGGGGAAGGCGTACGATCTCATGGTGGACCTGGTGTGCGAGGAGCCAGCGATGGATCGCGAGGGCGTCCTTCATGTGTGTGCTCCTTGCCTCGACTGTCTCGACGCACGGCCCCCGACGGTCTCTTACCGACCGTAACCTGGTGATCGCTTCAGGTGTATCCCCGCAGGGAACATGTTTCGTAACCGAAGGACCTACCCGGCTTGTCCCTTTCAAATCTGACCGAGAGCCAGCGGAGCGGCGTGACCGCGTTGTTCCGGAAGATCGCCCCCGTGTCCGACGAACTCGGCGAGCTCTTCGCGGCCGAGGGACACCAGATCGCCCTCGTGGGCGGCTCCGTCCGCGACGTCTTCCTGGACAGGATCGGCAACGACCTCGACTTCACCACGGACGCGCGCCCGGAGACAGTCCTGGCGCTGGTGCGCGACTGGGCCGACTCCGTCTGGACGGTCGGCATCGACTTCGGCACCGTGGGCGTGCGCAAGAACGGCTGGCTGCTGGAGATCACGACCTACCGCAGCGAGTCCTACGACCCCGCCTCCCGCAAGCCCGAGGTGTCCTACGGCGACACGCTGGAGGGTGATCTCGCCCGCCGTGACTTCGCGATCAACGCGATGGCGCTGCGGCTGCCCTCCCGGGAGTTCGTCGATCCGTACGGCGGCCTGGACGACCTGCACGCCCGGGTGCTGCGCACCCCGGGGCCGCCCGAGCGGTCCTTCGACGACGACCCGCTGCGGATGCTGCGGGCCGCCCGGTTCGCCAGCCAGCTCGGCTTCACCGTGGACGACGCGGCGCTCGCCGCGATGCGCGAGATGGCCGGGCGCATCGACATCGTCTCCGCCGAGCGGATCCGCGAGGAGCTCAACAAGCTGATCTGCGGCGACGACCCCCGCCGCGGCCTGGCGATCCTGGTCGACACGGGGCTCGCCGAGCACGTCCTGCCCGAGCTGCCCCGGCTCCGCCTGGAGATCGACGAGCACCACCGGCACAAGGACGTCTACGATCACACGCTGATCGTGCTGGAGCAGGCGATCGACCTGGAGGAGGACGGTCCCGACCGGATCCTGCGCTGGGCCGCGCTGCTGCACGACGTGGGCAAGCCCAAGACCCGCCGCCACGAGCCGGGCGGCCGGGTCTCCTTCCACCACCACGAGGTGGTGGGCGCCCAGCTCGCCAAGCGGCGGATGACCGAGCTGAAGTTCCCCAAGGACGTGGTGGCCGACGTGTCCCGCCTGGTGGAGCTGCACCTGCGCTTCCACGGTTACGGCACCGGCGAGTGGACCGACTCCGCCGTGCGCCGCTACGTCCGCGACGCCGGGCATCTGCTCGACCGCCTGCACAAGCTGACCCGCGCCGACTGCACCACCCGCAACCGCCGCAAGGCCCAGGCCCTGTCGCGGACCTACGACCAGCTGGAGGAGCGCATCGCCCGGCTGGCCGAGGAGGAGGAGCTCGGCAAGATCCGCCCGGAGCTCGACGGCAACGAGATCCAGTCCGTCCTCGGCGTCCCCCCGGGCCCGGTCGTCGGCCGCGCGTACAGGTTCCTCCTGGAGATGCGGCTGGAGTCGGGCGTGGTGGGCAAGGAGGCCGCCACCGAGGCCCTGCTCGCGTGGGCCCGGGAGAACGGGCTGACGCCCCCCGCGGAGTGACCGGTCCCGCCCGCCGCCCCGCGACACCGGCGTGGCGGGCACGGGCGGGTCACGACGGCGACGACGACGGCAGCGGCTCGCGCGGGCGGTCCGGCGCGACGGCCCGGTAGACCAGCGCGCCCGCCAGGTACCCGGCGCAGATGACCGAGAGCACGACCAGCGACTTCCCGTTGGGCGGCAGCATCACCGCGGCCAGGGCGGCGGCGAGCACGTACGTGCCGTTGAAGAGCATGTCGTAGATCGAGAACGCCCGTCCGAGGTAGAGGTCCTCGACGTCGCGCTGGACGCTCGTGTCCGCGCAGATCTTGATGCTCTGGCCGGTGATGCCCAGCACGAAGCCGCCGGCCGCGAAGGCCCACTGGTGGAACGACGCGCAGAGCGCGAACGTCAGCACCCCTGCGGTGGCGAGCATGACCGGCACCCAGGTCTCGATGCCGAAGCGCGCGGTCGCCCACGGCGTGACCAGGATGGCCAGGAAGTAACCCACGCCCGAGGTGGCCAGCACCAGGGTGACCGCGTTCAGCGCGCTCTCGGCGCTCTCGGCGAAGTAGTAGCGCGACAGCAGCACCAGCATCGCCGTGCACATGCCGTACATGAACCGGTGGGTCGCCATCGCCCCCAGGGCGGCGCTCGCGGCGCGGCGGTGGGCGATGTGCCGGACGCCGTCGGCCAGTCCGCGGACGACGTTGCGCACCGCCTCGCGGGCCTGCGGCCGCTCGGGGTCGTCGGCCGGGCCGAGCAGTCCGCGGTCCATGGTCCTGGCGACCAGGCCGCTGACGCAGAAGACGACCGCGGAGAAGGCCAGCAGCACCGCCGTGCCCCGGTCGTCGCCCCCGACGGCCAGCCGCAGCGTGTAGCCCAGGCCCACGCCGAGGAAGGTCACCACCGTCCCGGAGGTGGGGGTGACCGCGTTGGCCACCATCAGCCGGTCGGACGGGACGACGTGCGGCAGCGCGGCCCCGAGCGCGGCCAGGAAGAACCGGTTGACGCCGAGGACGGCGAGCGCGGCGGCGTAGAAGACCGGCTCGGGAGCGTCCGAGACGACGATGGCCGCGGTCGCCAGCAGCAGCGCGCCGCGCACCAGCGGCGAGATCACCAGGATCCGCTGCCGGGACCACCGGTCGATGAACACGCCCACGAAGGGGCCCAGGATCGAGTAGGGCAGGAACAGCACGGCCAGACCGGCGGCGACGGCGGCGGCGCTCGTGTTCTTCTCCGGGCTGAAGAAGGCGAATCCGGTCACCGCGAACTGGAAGACCCCGTCGGAGAACTGCGAGACCAGGCGGGTCGCGTACAGCCGCCGGAAGTCCCGGCCTTCCAGGACGACGCGGAGATCGGAGAGGAACGACACGCGATCAGCGTACGCGGGGCCGCCGACGGCGGCATCGGGGAAATCCCTGAGAAGCCTCTCAGCCGCGGGCGGGTCTTCGTGAACCGGGTGTTCACCGCATTACACGGACCTTTCATGAACTAATGCTCATCGGACCCGGCGGACCTGCCTGGTCACGTACCCTCGGTCGGGTGACACGTGATGAACACGTCGTGCTCGTCGACACCGACGGCAACGCGATCGGCACGGCTCCCAAGGCGACGGTGCACGGCTCCGACACCCCGCTGCATCTGGCCTTCTCCAGCTACGTGTTCGACGACCAGGGCCGGGTGCTGCTCACCCGCCGGGCGTCACACAAGATCACATGGCCGGACGCCTGGACCAACAGCTGCTGCGGCCACCCGCTGCCCGGGGAGCCGCTCCCGGCCGCGGTGATCCGCCGGCTCTCCTACGAGCTCGGGCTGGAGGTGGAGCGGGTGGATCTGATCCTGCCCCGCTTCTCCTACCGCGCGGTCATGGACAACGGGATCGTCGAGCGCGAGCTCTGCCCGGTCTACCGCGCCGTCGTCGCCCGCGACGCCGCGCCCAACCCCGAGGAGGTGGGCGAGGTCCGCTGGATGCCGTGGAAGGAGTTCGCGGCCGGGGTGCTCGACGGCAGCCTGGAGATCTCCCCGTGGTGCCGGGAGCAGATCCCCCACCTCGACCGCCTCGGCGCCGACCCGCTGACCTGGCCGGCCGCCGACCCGGCGGAGCTGCCGCCCGCCGCCCGCTGAGCGGCCACGGGAAGAGCCCGGCGCGCTGAGCGGCCACAGGGGACGCTGCGCGGAAGAAGCCCCCCGCCCCGGTGGGCGGAGGGCTTCGTCATCGGCGGGGCGTCAGCGCTCGACCTCGCCGCGGATGAACTTCTCGACGTACTCGCGAGCCTCGTCGTCGGAGTACTGCTCCGGCGGGGACTTCATGAAGTAGGACGAGGCCGACAGGATCGGGCCGGCGATGCCGCGGTCCATGGCGATCTTGGCGGCCCGTACGGCGTCGATGATGATGCCGGCGGAGTTCGGGGAGTCCCAGACCTCCAGCTTGTACTCCAGGTTCAGCGGGGTGTCGCCGAAGGAGCGGCCCTCCAGCCGGACGTAGGCCCACTTGCGGTCGTCCAGCCACGGCACGTGGTCCGACGGGCCGATGTGCACGTCGGCCTTGCCCATCTCGTGCGGGATCTGCGAGGTGACGGACTGCGTCTTGGAGATCTTCTTGGACTGGAGGCGCTTGCGCTCCAGCATGTTCATGAAGTCCATGTTGCCGCCGAAGTTCAGCTGGTAGGTGCGGAGCAGCTCCACCCCGCGGTCCTCGAACAGCTTGGCCATGACGCGGTGCGTGATGGTGGCGCCGACCTGCGACTTGATGTCGTCGCCGATGATCGGCACGCCCGCCTCGGTGAACTTCCGCGCCCACTCGGGGTCGGAGGCGATGAACACCGGCAGCGCGTTGACGAACGCCACCTTGGCGTCGATGGCGCACTGGGCGTAGAAGCGGTCGGCCTCCTCCGAGCCCACCGGCAGGTAGGAGACGAGGACGTCGACCCGGTTCTCCTTGAGGACCCGCACGACGTCGACCGGGGCCTCGTCGGACTCCTCGATCATCTCGCTGTAGTACTCGCCCAGACCGTCGAAGGTGTGGCCGCGCTGCACGGTCACGCCGAGCGGCGGCACGTCGCAGATCTTGATGGTGTTGTTCTCCGACGCCACGATCGCCTCGGACAGGTCGCGCCCGACCTTCTTGGCGTCGACGTCGAACGCCGCGACGAACTCGACGTCACCGACGTGGTAGTCGCCGAACTTGACGTGCATCAGGCCCGGCACCCGGGTGCCGGGATCGGCGTCCCTGTAGTAGTGCACGCCCTGCACGAGCGACGAGGCACAGTTGCCAACACCGACAATGGCTACGCGCACCGAACCCATGGCACTCGCTCCCCTTGGTCGTTAGTTCGTCAGTTGCCGTCCGGGGCGGAACGCCGTCCCCGGTTATCAGATCCGGGCGCGGGCGCCCGGGGTGTTTTCTCTTGTGGAGCGTCCTCGGCCGAATGCAGGGCCTCCGCCGCCGACGACTCGCGCCGCTCGGTGGCGATCAGCTCGTTCAGCCAGCGCACCTCGCGCTCCACCGACTCCAGCCCGTG
Source organism: Streptosporangium sp. NPDC048047 (assembly GCF_040653115.1). Classification (NCBI taxonomy): domain Bacteria; kingdom Bacillati; phylum Actinomycetota; class Actinomycetes; order Streptosporangiales; family Streptosporangiaceae; genus Streptosporangium; species Streptosporangium sp. NPDC048047. Next base: position 21,367 of record NZ_JBEZNH010000010.1, read on the forward strand.
ACGCTGCAGTTCGAGGGTGTAGCTGTCGAGCCGCTCCCTCGTCCGGGCCAGGGCCGTGCGGACGCCGTCGAGCCGCTCCTCGAGCCGGCTGCGACGGCCCTCGAGGATGCGCAGACGCACCTCGGCCTCCGTGTGCCTGAAGAAGGCGAAATGGATGCCGAAGCTCTCATCTTCCCAGGCAGACGGACCGGCCTGGGTCAGCAGCTCCTGGAGCCGCTCCTTGCCCTCGGCGGTCAGCCGGTAGACGATCTTCGATCGCCGTCCGGTGAGCGTTATGGAGCCCTCCGCTGGGGCAGAGGCGTCCTCCGCCCCGTCGTCCTCGACGATGAGGCCGTCCGCCAGCAGCTGACGGAGGCAGGGGTACAGCGAGCCGTAGGAGAACGCCCGGAACATCCCGAGCAGGGAGTTCAGGCGTTTGCGCAGCTCGTAGCCGTGGAGTGGAGTCTCGTGCAACGACCCGAGCACGGCGAGCTCCAGCACGCCGCTACGTCCGCTGGCCACCGGGGAACACCACCTCTCGCGTCGATGTATCGCTCCGATACATCAGGATGATACGTCGGCGCGTCATATCTCCGCAATTAACGACTTTCTCAAGAGGTTGGGAGGAAAGCGTAAAAAGCCGTAGTCTGGCGGCTATGTGGTCACGGCTGATCGTGTCGGGAGACGGGTCCCGCATGGCCTGGACCGCCCGTCGATACGGGAAATCCCGGCCTGTCGCGGCCGAGGTCTGCCAAGGTTGTTCTGGGAGTCACCGGAAGACCTCGATCGTCCTCGGCAACGGAGATCCACCCGAACGGGCCGGCCAGTTGTGGGCCAAGGCGACGAGATCATCCGCCTGCGGGAGGTAACCTCGCCGCGCCTGTACGCCGCCGTAGACCTTGACGACCGAACGAGGACGCGTGAGTTACAGCAGCAGCAATGACCCGGAGCCGGGCGGAGACCGGCGAAGTCCGGACCCTTCGGCTCGCCAGGGGCGGCGCCGCCGCTCCGGCGCGGGGGCCGCTTCTCCTCCGGTTCCCCCGGCTCAACCGTCTCAAACCGGCGACATGGCCGTGAACCGCGGGCCGTCCCAGGCACAGCCGGGGCGGCCTCCGTACGGCTCGGGCCGGAACGACACGGTACGGCTGCCACAGGGCGCGGGGCCCGACCCCCGCGCGCCGTACGGCCCGGCCACCGGCCGCCGCCAGGAGGCGGCCTTCGAGGACACCCAGGCGATGCTCGCCGCGGCGCGGGGCGCCGCCCACACCGGCGGCGTTCCGGGAGCCGAAGGCCGTGACGCGGCTCAGGAGACCCGGGTGCGGGCCGCCGGGCCGGGGAACCGTTCCCTGGACGCCAACGAGACCCAGGTGGCCGGCCGCTTCGCGGCCGAGGGCACGCCAGGCCCCAGGCGCAGGCGGGCACGCGGGCGCGGGGCGTCCGGACCGGGCGGTCCCGAGGGCCCCGGCGGCGGGCACGGTGACGACGGATCCGGCGACGACGGGCCCGGTGACGGCAGGCGTAAGGGCTGGAAGCGGTTCCTGCCGAGCTGGAAGATCCTGGTGGCCGGCTTCGTGGTCGTCGCCGCCGGCGTCTTCGGCATGATCGCGGTCGGCTACGCCAACACGCCCGTCCCGTCGGACGCGGACGCCAAGGCCAGCGTGGACGACCGGGGCAGCGTCTTCTACTACGCCGACGGCAAGACCGTCATCGCCCGCATGGGCACCAAGCGCACCCCGGTGACGATCGAGAAGATCCCCTTGCACGTCCAGGACGCGGTGATCGCCCTGGAGAACAGGACCTTCCGCACCGACAGCGGCATCGACATCAAGGGCATGGCCCGCTCGCTGTGGAGCACCGCGTCCGGCACCCAGCTTCAGGGCGCCTCGACCATCACCCAGCAGATGGCCCGCGGCTACTACGACGGCCTCGACAAGGAAGTGTCGATCAAGCGGAAGGTCAAGGAGATCTTCGTCGCCGTCAAGATCAGCAAAGAGCTCTCCAAGGACGAGATCCTCACCCGCTACCTGAACACGATCTACTTCGGCCGCGGCGCCAACGGCATCGAGGCCGCCGCCAAGGCGTTCTTCGGCAGGCACGTCTGGCAGCTCACCCCGCCGCAGGCCGCCTACCTCGCGGGCCGCATCCAGAACCCGAGCCGTTTCGACGTGCTGGAGCAGGAAGGCAACTTCGCCGCCACCAAGGAGCGCTACACCGTCGCGCTGCGGAACATGGCCGAGATGGACCCGGCCAAGTACGGCAAGTACGCCGACACCCCCTTCGAGAAGCTCAAGTTCGTCAAGGTCAAGACCACCGACATCTACAAGGGCATCCGCGGTTTCATGCTCGACATCGCGCGCCAGGAGCTCGCCCGGCGCGGCATCACCAAGCAGATGCTGGAGACCCAGGGGCTGAAGGTCTACACGACCTTCGACGAGCAGAAGATGAAGGACGCCCAGAAGGTGGTCAAGGCCCGCACCGCCGGGCTCGACCCCACCATCCACGCCAGCATCGCCTCGGTGGACCCCAGGAACGGCCGGGTGGTCGCCTTCTACAGCGGCGACGACTACCTCAAGGTGTACGGCAACCGCGCGTTCACCTCGCCCAAGCAGGCGGCGTCGGCGTTCAAGCCGTACGTCCTCGCGGCGTGGCTGGAGAAGGGCTACTCCCTCGACAGTTATGTTGACGGCGTGTCGAAGATCAAGATGCCGGGCACCACGGAGATCGGCAACTCCCACGCCGCGCCGTACGGGCCGATCAACATGGTCAAGGCCATGGCCGACTCGGTGAACACCGTCTTCGCGCAGATGGGCGAGGAGGTCGGCCTGGATGCCGTCGCCCAGATCGCCAAGGACGCCGGGGTCGGCGAGGCGGCCAAGAACGTCCCGGGCTATCGCGGCCTGAACGCGGTCGACTACGCGATCGAGGAGCAGAAGTACCAGACCACGATCGGTGTCGCCTCGGTCACCCCGGTCGAGCAGGCCGCCGGATACTCGATCTTCGCCAACGCCGGCAAGCACGCCGACTGGCACACCGTCATCAAGGTGACCGGCCCCGACGGGGTGGTGCTGCCCGAGCTGGCCAACACCCGCGAGGTCATCACCCCCGAGACCGCGGCCGACGTGACCGTCGCGCTGCAGGCCGTCGTCAAGAGCGGCACCGGCACCGCGGCGAACCTCGGCACCCGTCCGGTGGCCGGCAAGACCGGCACGAACAACGCCTACAAGGACGCCTGGTTCGTCGGCTTCACCCCGCGGCTGGTCACCGCGGTCGGCATGTCCAAGGACGTGCCGTACAACAAGCCGGTCGGCGCGTCCGGCCGACGCCCGCTCAAGGTCGACAAGTACGGCCAGCCGGTCAGCAAGAAGGCCAAGCCGTCCTGGGCCGAGGAGCCGATGCCGGCCTTCATCGGCGGCGGCGGCACCCCGACCCAGATCTGGCACGACTACATGGCCCTGGCCACCGCCAAGGACCCGGTCGAGCAGTTCCCGACGCGGGTCGACGCCGGTCAGCCGCACAACCTGGTCGACCCCAAGCCGACCCCGACGCCGACGGCGGAGTCGGAGCAGCCCGACGACCCGTTCGACCAGAGCTGGCCGAACGACGGCGACCCGGACAACCCGTCCGTCGACGACGGGGGCTGCCAGCCCGGCGACCTGTCCTGTGACACACCGCAGGACAGCACCGACGACGCGCCCCTCCCCGACGACGGCGGGGGCGGCGACATCGGCAACGGTCCCGGCAACGGCGGCGGGAACGGCCCCGGCAACGGCAACGGTCCCGGCAACGGGAACGGGAGCGGCGACGTCGGCACCACGAGCCCCGGAGCGGCGATCATGCCGAGCCCCGAGCCGTCCCGCCGGCGGCCCTGATGAAGGCGAACCGGCCCGGGTGGCTCACCACGTCCCGTGAGAGCGGAGAGATCCCGTACCTCCCCCTGACCCTGCTCGCGGGGCTGGGGGCGGTGCTCGCCTACCTGTGGAAGTGGCCGTGCCGCTTCGGCGGGGCATGGAACGACGGCACCCTCCAGTTCACCAACTTCTGCTACACGGACATCTATCCGCTGTGGTGGAACGAGAAGCTCAACGAGGGCAAGGTCCCCTACTTCGACCACCCCGTCGAGTACCCCGTCGGCATCGGCGGGATCATGGAGTTCTTCCGCAGGCTCGTCGGGCCGACCAGCGATCCCCCGACGGCGTTCTACGACCTGACCACGGTCCTGATGGCCGTCTGCCTGATCGGGGGCGTGCTGCTGACGGCGGCGCTCGCCGGGCCGGCCCGGCGCTGGGACGCCGCGTGGTACGCGCTCGCCCCGGCGCTGATCCTCACCGCCTACATCAACTGGGACCTGGCCGCGGGGGTGCTCGCGCTCGGCGGGTTGCTGGCCTGGTCGAAGCGGCGGCACGTGCTCGCCGGAGTCCTGCTCGGGCTGGCCGTCGCCACGAAGTTCTACCCGCTGATGTTCTTCGGTCCGCTGTTCCTGCTGACCTGGCGCACCGGCCGGTGGAAGGAGTTCGCCCAGACCGCCGCCGGCGCGGCCGGAACCTGGCTCGTCGTCAACGTGCCGATCATGCTCCTGGCCTTCGACGGCTGGAAGCGGTTCTACGTCTTCAGCCAGGAGCGACCCGCCGACTGGGGATCGATCTGGTTCTTCTTCTCCCAGAAGCAGTGGCCGCTGCTGGGCGACCCCGAGCGGGTCGACAGCCTCGGCATCGTCACGCTGGGCCTGCTCTGCCTGGGCATCGCGCTGCTCGCCCTGGCCGCGCCGACCAGGCCCCGGCTGATGCAGCTCTGCTTCCTGGCGCTGGCCGCGTTCATGCTGACCAACAAGGTGTGGTCGCCGCAGTACGTGCTCTGGCTGATCCCCTTCGCGGTGCTGGCCCGGCCGAACTGGAAGCCGCTCGCGCTGTGGATGGCCGCCGAGTGCTGGTACTTCTTCGCGATCTGGCTCTATCTCGTCGCCCTCCAGCCGGGCAACGCCGACCTCGGCATCTCCGGTGACACCTATTTCACCGCGGTGTGGGGGCGGGCGATCACCATCGTGGTCATGATGGCCTTCGTGGTCCGCGACATCCTGCGGCCGGAGAAGGACGTGGTCCGCCGGAGCGGCGTCGACGACCCGTCCGGAGGCGTCTTCGACGAGGCGCCCGACCGTTTCCGCCTCGGCGGCTCCCCCGGCTTCGTGCTCCCGGACAATGACCCCGCGCACGCCTGAGCCCGGCCCGGAGCCGGTGCCGACCGGCGGCGACGGCGGATCCGAGGAGACCTCCGACGCCGGCGGGCCCGGTGCCGGCGGTCCGGTCGAGACCGCCGTCGCGCGGAGGACTGCGCCGCCGTCGGCGCCGCCCGCGCCGCGCGACGCCCGCACGGAGGCGATGCTGCTCTGGCTGAGCTCCCGGCTGGGAGTCGTCGTCCTCTCCCTCGCCGCGGGGGCCGGGGCCGTGTCGCAGGTGGCGTCCATGCCGTTCCTGGACCGCTGGCGGCACTGGGACGCCCAGCTGCTCATCATCATCGCCGAGCACGGGTACGGCGGCGACCCTGCGGCCAAGCCCGACGCGGGGCTGCCCGCGTTCTTCCCGGGGATGCCGCTGGCGCTGCGGGTGGTACGGCCCCTGGTCGGCGACTGGACGCTCGCGGGGCTGCTGATCTCCCTGGTCGCGGGGGCCGTCGCCGTGGTGGCGCTGGCCCGGCTGGCGGAGTTCGAGGGGCCGCCGGGGACCGGGTGGCGCGCCGTGCTGACGCTGCTGCTGTGGCCGATGTCGGTCTTCCTGTTCGTCGGCTACAGCGAGGCGCTGTTCCTGGCCTTCGCGCTCCCGGCCTGGCTGGCGGCGCGTCAGGGCCGCTGGCCGCTGGCCGCCGCCCTCGGCGCAGGCGCCTCCTGCGTGCGGATCACCGGCCTGTTCCTGGCGCTCGCGCTGGTGGTGGAGTTCTTCACCCACCGCCGGCCGGTACGGCAGGCGGCCTGGCTCGCGGTGCCGTTCGTCCCGCTGGGGCTGTACTCGGCCTACCACTACACCCGCACCGGCGACTGGCTGGCCTGGAAACACGCGCAGGAGGCCGGCTGGGGCCGCCAGCTGGTGTGGCCCTGGCAGTCGCTGTCCACGACGTGGACCTCCGCGATGGGCGACGGGCAGTTCGCGTGGGCGTTCCGGATGGAGATCGCCGGGGCGTTCGTCGGGGTCGGGCTGGTGCTGGTCCTGCTGTACCTGCGCCGATGGAGCGAGTTCGTCTACGTGGGGCTCCAGGTGGGCGCCCTGATCTGCTCCGCCTTCTACCTGTCGATCCCGCGGTCCGCGCTGCTGTGGTGGCCGCTCTTCCTGCTCCTCGCGCGGGTGAGCGCCACGGGGCCGCCCTGGCGACGGTGGATCATCGCCGTCTACGCGCTGGTGGCGGGCCCGCTCATGGCGCTCAACACGCTGAGCTTCATGCAGGGCGCCTGGGTGGGGTGAATACCTTTACCCGATTTCGGCGGTGAATAATCCAGATAAGTTATCCACAGGCTGTGGATTGAATCCGCCGGACGCCCCGGGGCCGGCGCGGGACCCTTCACGGGCCGTTTCCGGGCCCTCCTCCCGCGGCCGTTCCGCGGATCCGCGCCGTGGCGGGGACCCGCGGAGCCGGCCCTAAAGCCTCTTCCTGAGCAGGGCGATGTCCTCGGCCTGGCCGGCGGACGGGGTCTCCACGATGATCGGAGCGTCCGCGCTCCGGCACACCTGGAGGATGAGCTCGGTGTCGATCTGGCCCGCGCCCAGGTTGGCGTGCCGGTCAGCGCCCGACCCGGCGGCGTCCCGCGAGTCGTTGCAGTGGACCAGGTCGATCCGGCCGGTGATCGCCCTGATCCGGTCGACCACGTCGGCCAGGTCCTCCCCGGCGGCGTGGGCGTGACAGGTGTCCAGGCAGAAGCCCACGTCGAAGCCGTCGAGGGCCTCCCAGAGCCGGGCGATGCGGTCCAGCCGCCGTGCCATCGCGTTGCCGCCGCCCGCGGTGTTCTCGATGAGCACGGGGACCTCGTGCTCCTCCAGACGCTCGAACACCTTGCGCCAGTTGTCGAAGCCCTTCTGCGGGTCGTCGCCGGCCGTCACGTGCCCGCCGTGGACGATCAGGCCTTTGGCCCCCAGCTCCGCGGCGGCCGCGAGATGGGCGCTCAGCAGCTTGCGGCTGGGGATGCGGACGCGGTTGTTCACCGTGGCCACATTGATCACGTAGGGGGCGTGGACGTAGACGTCGACCCCCGAGTCCCTGATCTCGCGGGTCTTCTCCTCGACGACCGGGCCCTTCCAGCCCTGCGGGTCACCGAGGAAGAACTGCACGGCCTCGGCGTCGCACGCCCTGGCGTGGGCGAGCGGGTCGTCCGAGGAGACATGGGCTCCGATACGCGGCATGTGTTCGAGCCTAACCGTTTCAGGGCCCCGCGCACGGGCAGTCGGACGGCGCGCCCCACGCGCTCCCGGCGTACCCCCCACACCGGCCCCCGGCGGGCCGACGCAAGGAGTCGAGATGGCTTACCGCAGCAGAGGAATCAGCCTGATCGGGCTGATCTACATCATCATCGGCGTCTACGTGGCCTGGGTCCACGACTACATCACCCCGGCGCTGCTGAAGGACGTCGCCAGAGCACTGCTGGCGATCTTCTTGTGGTTCCTCGTCCTGCTGGGCGTGGACCTGCGGTTCTAGATTCTGTTCTGTGGACACGTGCCCGCGCGGGTGCGAACCCGCGCGGGCACGGGCCCGCCACCGTACGGACCGGTGGGCCAGGCGGCCCGTGGGCCCACGAGTCCACGGGGTCACCGGATCACGGGTAGAAGCCGCCGTGGTAGACGCCGAAGGCCAGGCCGACGAACGAGGCGACGATGCCGACGATGTTCAGCGAGCGCTCCGCCGTGGTCGCCGAGATGTACTGGGAGTAGAGCCCGCCGACGAACCCCAGCACGCCCAGCCACGCCGCGAACACGTGGGCTCCGGGGTTGAACCCGCAGGCGAAGGCCACCAGGCCGAAGACCAGCGTGACGACGCTCAGGAGGTTCTCCAGCGGGTGCCGCCGTCCGTCGCTGTTCAGCCTCAGCCGGAACCTTTGGCCGCGCACGGGGCGAGACATCTGCGACATGACCCACCACTTTCCCTGTGTTCTCCCTGTGTTCTTCCTGGTGGGGGGCTTGTGCTTCCTTCTGGTAGGGGGTGCCCGGCGAGGTGGCGGCCCAACCCTTGACATCCTGGTAGGCTTGCACGGCTACGTCGCGCGGGTGTGTTTCCGCCCGCCCGCCGCCTCCGCCGCCGAAATGGGCGCCGGGGCGAAGACGTCAGCGTCCTCCTGTCACGGCACGGTGTCGTGACCGCGAAAGTCCAGAGGAGGTTGGAAGCCAGCATGCGTCGTTACGAAGTGATGGTCATTCTCGACCCGTCGCTCGATGAGCGCACGGTGGCCCCTTCCCTCGACCAGTTCCTCACTGTCGTCCGCAATGACGGCGGCACGGTGGAGAAGGTCGACGTGTGGGGTCGCCGGCGGCTGTCCTACGACATCGCCAAGAAGCCCGAGGGCATCTACGCCGTGATCGACCTGACCGCGACTCCCGCCACGGTCAAGGAGCTCGACCGGCAGATGAACCTCAACGAGGGCATCCTCCGCACGAAGGTCCTGCGCCCGGACGTGCACTAATCCCCGGCTTTTGTCGGGTGGCAGCCGTACTCTGAGCCGATAACAGCTAAGGCCGCAGGAAAGGCATCGCTAGCCATGGCAGCAGGCGACACTCAGATCACCATCGTCGGCAACCTCGTCGACGACCCGGAGCTGCGCTTCACCCCCACGGGGCAAGCCGTGGCCCGGTTCCGCATCGCATCCACTCCGCGGTTCCTCGACAAGCAGACCAACGAGTGGAAGGACGGCGAAGGGCTGTTCCTGACCTGCAACGTCTGGCGGCAGGCGGCGGAGAACGTCGCCGAGAGCCTTCAGCGCGGCATGCGGGTCATCGTCCAGGGACGGCTGCGCCAGCGGTCTTACGAGACCAAGGAAGGCGAGAAGCGCACGGTCTACGAGGTCGAGGTCGACGAGGTCGGCCCCTCCCTCCGCAACGCGACCGCCAAGGTCAACAAGACCACCCGGCAGGGTGGTGGCGGTGGCGGCGGCGGTGGCTTCGGCGGCGGTCCGGCCAATGACCCGTGGGCCTCCGCCGCGCCGACCGCGCCTCAGGGAGGCGGCGGTGGTTACGGCGGTGGCGGCGGCTTCGGCGGTGGCCAGCAGCAGGGCGGCGGCGGCTTCGGCGGCAACGACTTCAGCGACGAACCGCCTTTCTAGGACCTGCTCCGCGGGTCCCCGCCGCGGCGGGGGTCCACCGGGCAGTTCCACGGCGCCGCCCTCCGGGGCGGCCGGGGACCGCGTCCCACAACCCAGTCCATATCCGCAGCGACCATTCCCGCCTCGCGGCGGGGCTCTGAAAGGAGCACCACGATGGCCAAGCCGGCACTGCGCAAGCCCAAGAAGAAGGTTTGCCTGTTCTGCCACGACAAGATCTCCTACGTCGACTACAAGGACACGGCGCTGCTTCGGAAGTTCATCTCCGACCGTGGCAAGATCCGTGCTCGCCGGGTGACGGGCAACTGCACCCAGCACCAGCGTGACGTGGCGACCGCTATCAAGAACGCTCGTGAGATGGCGCTCCTGCCGTACATGAGCACCGCGCGCTAAGGAGGTCCGGACAGATGAAGCTCATTCTCACCAGTGAGGTCTCGGGCCTCGGCGCCCCCGGCGACATCGTCGAGGTCAAGGGCGGCTACGGCCGCAACTTCCTGCTCCCCCGCGGCTACGCGATCCTGTGGACGCGCGGCGGCGAGAAGCAGATCGCCTCGATCAAGAAGGCTCGCGACGCCCGCGAGATCCGTGACCTGGGCACCGCCCAGGAGGTCGCCGGCCAGCTCAAGGCCCTGCGCGTGGTCCTGACCACGAAGGCCGGCGAGTCGGGTCGCCTGTTCGGCTCGATCACCACCGCCGACGTGGCCGAGGCCGTCAAGGCCGCCGGCGGCCCCCTGCTCGACCGCCGCCGGATCGAGATCGCCCCGGCGATCAAGAGCCTCGGCTCGCACCGGGTCACCGTCAAGCTGCACCCGGAGGTCACCGCCGCCGTCGACGTCGAGGTCGTCGCGGCCTGACCGGTCATGCCTGACCAGGACCCCCTTCCGTCTTCTCGGGAGGGGGTCGCGAAGGGGTCTCTCTCGTCTTCTCGGGAGGGGCCCCTCTCCGTATGTATCCGTATGCCGAGACGGGGACATCGGTGACGCGGAAAATTCATACAATTTCGGAGCTGTTGCTTCGTTCATGGAGGTTTGTCGTGGTCCGTCCCTCGATCCTGTTCGCGCTCGGCGCCCTCGCGGTGGCCGTGACGGCCTGCGCCCCGGCCTCGGACACGACCCAGGCGGCCCCGTCCGGTACGGCGGGCACCCCGGCGGCGGACGCCTGCGCCAAGGAAGGGCTCGCCCTGAAGACTCCGGGCACCCTGACCATCGGCACCGACAAGCCGGCCTACGAGCCGTGGTTCAAGGACGACGCCCCGGCCAACGGCAAGGGCTTCGAGAGCGCGGTGGCCCACGCCATCGCCAAGCGGCTCGGCTTCGAGGGCGGCCAGGTGAAGTGGACGACGGTGAAGTTCGACTCCGCCTTCGCCCCCGGCGCCAAGAAGTTCGACTTCGACGTCAACCAGGTCTCCGTGACCCCCGCCCGCGCCAAGGTCGTCGATTTCAGCAAGGGCTACTACACCGTCAAGCAGGCCGTGGTCGCGCTGGAGGGCTCCCCCGTCGCCTCCGCGAGGGATCTCGCCGGGCTGCGGGACGCCAAGATCGGTGTTCAGATCGGCACCACCTCGCTGCAGGCGGTCAAGGACGTCATCCGGCCCGCCAAGGAGCCGAACGTCTACAACGAGCAGATCGACGCGGTGAACGCGCTGAAGAACAAGCAGGTCGACGCCGTGGTGGTGGACCTGCCCACCGCGTTCTACGTGACCGCGGCCCAGGTCGAGAACTCCAAGATCGTCGGCCAGTTCGGCTCCGTCTCCGGTACGCCCGAGGTCTTCGGCGCGGTCTTCGAGAAGGGCAGCCCGCTGGTGGGCTGCGTCAACGAGGTCATCGACGAGCTCACCGCCTCCGGCGAGCTGGCGAAGATCGAGAGCGAGTGGCTCGGGTCGGCCGCGGGCGCGCCGGAGCTGAAGTGACGGGAAGCGGCGACCGGGACCGCGCGACCCCGGCGGACGGCGGCTCGCGGGTCCGGGGTGACGGCGCCGGACCCCCGGCCGGCGGCGCGCGGACCTCGGGCGACGGGGCGGCCTCCCCGGCCGGTGGCGCCGCGGTCCCGGTCGACGACGGCGCGCAGGCTCCGGCCGGGACCGCGGCGGTCGCGCCGGACTGGGTGAAGAGCGCGCGGCAGGTGGAGCGCGAGCGCCTGCGCCGGCGGCGGACGGCCCGCTCGGGCTCGATCGCGACGGCCTCGACGGTGCTGGTGATCGTCCTGCTGCTGTGGGTCCTCACCGCCTCGCCCGGCTGGCCCAGGGTCCGGGAGACGTTCTTCGACCCTGAGCAGTTCGTCTCGGCGCTGCCGGACGTCCTGAGCGGGTTCCTGCTCAACATCAAGATCTTCCTGATCGCCGAGCCGCTGATCCTGGTGGTGGGGCTGCTGGTCGCGCTGGTCCGCAGCCTCAGGGCGCCGGTCTTCTTCCCGCTGCGGGCCCTGGCGGTCGCCTACACCGACGTGTTCCGCGGCGTGCCCACGATCCTGGTCATCTATCTCGTCGGCTTCGGCCTGCCCGCCCTCGGCCTGCAGGGCGCCCCGACGGACCTGGCGACGCTGGGCGTCATCGCGCTGACCCTGTCGTACGGCGCCTACGTCGCCGAGGTGTTCCGGGCGGGCATCGACTCGGTGCACCCCAGCCAGGTGGCCGCCGCCCGGTCCCTGGGGCTGAGCCACGGCAAGGCGATGCGGTACGTGGTGGTGCCGCAGGCCGTACGGCGCGTGGTGCCGCCGCTGCTCAACGACTTCGTCTCACTGCAGAAGGACACCGCGCTGGTGGCCACGATCGGCCCGCTGGAGGCGCTGCGCCAGGCGCAGATCCACGTCGCGAGCACGTTCAACTACACGCCCTATCTGGCCGCCGCGCTGCTGTTCATCGTGCTGACCATCCCCATGGCCCGCTTCACCGACTATCTGGCGGCCCGCTCGCAGCGGCGGCGGGGCCAGTGAGCGGGCGGCACGCGGCTCCCGGCCGCCGGACGGACCGTCCGCGACCCGGCCCGCGGGATGAGGGCTCACCGTACGGCGAGCCGCCGCGCGAAGGGGACGGCCGTCCGCGGCCCGCCCGGCGGACGGGGAAGGAGACCTCATGAGCCTGCTGACCATCGACGGCGTCTGGAAGAACTACCACGGCCACAGCGTGCTGCGCGGAATCGACCTGTCGGTCGGGGCGCACGAGGTGGTCTGCCTGATCGGCGCCTCCGGGTCGGGCAAGTCCACGCTGCTGCGCTGCGTGAACCTCCTGGAGACCGTGGACGACGGCACGATCCACCTGGACGGCCAGGAGATCACCGACGTCCGGGCCGACGCCGACGACGTGCGCAGGAGGATCGGCATCGTCTTCCAGGCGTTCAACCTCTTCCCGCACATGACCGTGCTGGACAACATCACCCTGGCCCCGCGCAAGGTGCACGGGACCGGCCGGGAGCAGGCCGAGGAGCAGGCCCGAGAGCTGCTGGGCAGGTTCGGGCTGGCGGACAAGGCCCTGGCCTACCCCGACCGGCTCTCCGGCGGCCAGCAGCAGCGCGTCGCCATCATCCGCGCCCTGGCCACCAGGCCCCGCCTGATGCTGCTGGACGAGGTGACCTCGGCGCTCGACCCGGAGCTGGTCACCGAGGTGCTCGGGATCATCCGGGAGCTCAAGGACACCGGAATGACCATGATCCTGACCACCCACGAGATGGGCTTCTGCCGGGAGATCGCCGACACCGTCTGCTTCCTCGACGGCGGCGTGCTCCTGGAACGCGGTACCCCCGAGCAGGTCTTCACCGACCCCCGGCAGCCCCGCACCCGGGAGTTCCTGCGGAGCGTGCTCGACGCCCGGCGGCTCTGAGTCCCGGCCGGACCGCCGGCCTCCCCGGGACCGCCGGGTCCGGCCGGCTCGCCGGGTTCGCGGGCTCCCTCGATCGCCGGTCCTCCGGGTCCGTCCGGGTCATCGGGTCCGGCGGATCCGCCGGACCCGGCGGGTCACGCGCCGGTCACCAGCCAGCGGGAGCCGTACGCCCGCGCCCCCAGGGTGACGAGCCGGGCCGCCATCCACACCCCCAGCGCCAGCCACAGCGCCACCAGGCCGCCACCGGACTCCGCCACCAGCACGGCGGCGGGGAGGTAGGCGAGCGTCGTCAGCACCCCCGCCCAGGCGAGGTAGCGCTGGTCGCCGGCGCCGATCAGCACCCCGTCGAGCACGAACACCACCCCGGCGATCGGCTGCAGGGCCGCCACCACCCACAGGACGGCGAGCAGCTCCCGGGCCGCCTCCGGCGACGCGTCGAACAGCGCGGGCGTGAACGGCCGCAGCGCGGCCACGACGAGGAGGAGGACCACCCCGGAACCCACCCCCCACACCACCATCCGCCAGGTGGCCGCCCGGGTCCCGGCGACGTCCCCGGCGCCCAGCGTGCGGCCGGTGATGGCCTGCCCGGCGATGGCGATCGCGTCCAGGGCGAACGCCAGCAGCGTCCAGATCCTGGAGGCGATCGTGTGGGCGTCGATCTGCGCCTCTCCCATCCGGGTGGCCAGCGCGGTGGCCACGATCAGCACCGCCTGCAGGCACACCGTACGGACGACCAGGGCGACCCCGGCGGAGCCCGCCGACCTGATGCCCGCCAGGTCGGGACGGAACGGCGCCCGGTGCCGTACGAACAGCAGGGCGAGGTACACCGCGGCGGCGAGCGACTGCGCCAGCACCGTGCCCCAGGCCGATCCGGCGATCCCCCAGCCCAGGACCAGGACGAAGACGACGTTGAGCACCGCGTTGAGCGCGAAGGACCCCACCGACACAAGCAGCGGGGTGACGGTGTCCTGCATGCCGCGCAGCACGCCGGTCCCGGCCAGCACCAGCAGCATGGACGGGACCCCCAGCAGGCTGATCCGCAGGTAGGTCAGGGCCAGCCGGGCCAGCTCGCCCTCGGCGCCGAGCAGGTGGACGAGCCAGGGGGCGAGCGGCCACACCACCGCGATGATCACCAGCCCGGTCCCGGCGGCCAGCCACAGGCCGTCCACCCCCTGCCGGAGCGCCCGCCGGGTGTCGCCCGCCCCGATCTGCCGGGCCACCGACGCCGTCGTGCCGTACGCGAGGAACACGCACAGGCCCACGACGGCGCTCAGCACCGTGCTCGCCACCCCCAGTGCGCCGAGCGCCGGACCGGGCAGGCGGCCGACGATGACCGTGTCGGTCAGCAGGAACAGCGGCTCGGCGACGAGGGCGCCGAACGCCGGTACGGCCAGCCGGAGGATCTGCCGGTCGTGCTCGCGGCTCGCGGGGCGGGTAAGAGGCACCCAATCATTGTGCCTCTTACCCATCGATGGTTTCCCGGTCCGCCGGGCCCCGGGTGAGGAGCGTCACGGCGTGTCGCGCCGACTTTCTTTCCTCCACAGGCGGTGGATGAAGTTTTCCCTGGTAGAAGCGGTGTTGTGGATTTCGAGGGAGAGTTATCCACAGCGCTGTCCCCAGGCTGCCCACATGTCTGGGGACGAAGTGCACACCTTATCCACACCTCTGTCGACAGGCCGCGTTGCGATGCGGCGTGGGAAGCGGCGAGACTGTCAGACCGGCCGGGTAACAATAGAGGTGCCGTAAATTTGTTCGAAAGAGGGGGTGCCCGGTGAGCATCGCGGAGCCGCCGGTCTTCGAGTCCGGATTCGAACGCACCCCTCCGAACAACATCGAGGCCGAGCAGTCCGTCCTGGGCGGCATGCTGCTGTCCAAGGACGCCATCGCCGACGTGGTCGAGGTCGTGCGGGCCGACGACTTCTACCGCCCCGCCCACCAGATCATCTACGACATCATCACCGAGCTCTACGGCCGGGGCGACCCCGCCGACGCGGTCACCGTCTTCGGTGAGCTGCAGAAACGCGGCGAGGTGGCCCGCGTCGGCGGCGGCGCCTACCTCCACACCCTCACCGCCGTCGTGCCCACCGCCGCGAACGCCGGCTACTACGCCCGGATCGTCCGCGAGCAGGCCATCCTCCGGCGGCTGATCGAGGCCGGCACCCGCATCGTCTCCTTCGGCTACGGCGGGCAGGACGAGGAGGTCGACGAGATCGTCGACCGCGCCCAGGCCGAGATCTACAAGGTCACCGAGCGGCGCACCTCCGAGGACTACGTCCCGCTGGCCGAGATCATGCCGGGCGCCCTCGACGAGCTGGAGGCCATCGGCGGCCGGAACGGCCAGATGGTCGGCGTGCCCACGGGCTTCCAGGACCTCGACGCCCTCACCAACGGCCTGCACCCCGGCCAGATGATCGTGGTCGCCGCCCGACCCGCGATCGGCAAGTCCACTTTGGGGCTGGATTTCGCCAGATCTGCCGCTATCAAGCACGGTATGACGACTGTCGTCTTTTCTCTGGAAATGTCCAGAAATGAGATTACGATGCGTCTGCTGTCCGCCGAGGCCCGGGTGGCGCTGCACAACATGCGGTCCGGCACGATGACCGACGACGACTGGGCCAAGCTGGCCCGGCGGATGGGTGAGGTGGCCGAGGCGCCGCTGTTCATCGACGACTCGCCCAACATGTCGATGATGGAGATCCGGGCCAAGTGCCGCCGCCTCAAGCAGCGCAACGACCTGCGGTTCGTCATCATCGACTACCTCCAGCTGATGTCCTCGCCGAAGAAGACCGAGAGCCGTCAGAACGAGGTCTCGGAGATCTCCCGGGCGATCAAGCTCCTGGCCAAGGAGCTGGAGGTGCCGGTCATCGCCATCTCGCAGCTCAACCGAGGCCCGGAGCAGAGAACCGACAAGCGGCCGATGGTGAGCGACCTGCGCGAATCCGGAAGTATCGAGCAAGATGCGGACATGGTCATCCTGCTGCACCGGGAGGACGCCTACGAGCGCGAGTCACCCCGGGCGGGCGAGGCCGACCTGATCGTGGCCAAGCACCGTAACGGCCCCACCGCGACGGTCACCGTGGCGTTCCAGGGCCACTACAGCCGCTTCGTCGACATGGCCCCGCACTGACGACCACGACGCCGTAGGAGCCCGGGTTCCGCTTCGGAGCCTCGACGCCGGCCGCACCTCAGCGGAGCCCGTGCGGTGGCGCCGGGCTCCCGATGTCAGGCCCGGCGGTCCCGCTCGCGTCGGCCGGACGTGTCGCCCGACCGCCGTGGGACGGCGGCGAGAAGGGTGTCGAGCGCCTGCTGGGACGACTGGAGCCGGGTGATCGCTTCCGAGATGCGGCGACGCTCCTGTCGCAGGCTGGTGACCATCCCGGGACAGGCGGACGGTATGAGCCGTTCACCTTCGTCGTGGACGCAGTGCAGCAGGCGGGCGATGACCGCGGTGGGCAGGCCGGCGGCCAGAAGTGTGCGAATGCGCCGCACCGTGGCGACGTCCGATTCGGAGTACTCACGGTATCCGTTCGCGAGACGTAGCGGCTGGAGCAGCCCCTGCTCCTCGTAGTAGCGCAGCAGCCGCCGGCTGGCCCCCGTCCTGTCCGCCAGGGTGCCGATCCGCATGTGACTTCCCCGGGGTTGACCTTCACATCGATGTGACACCTTAACGTTCCGGTTGTCGGCGATCATCCATGGAAAGAGGGGGAGTCAACGATGCCGGGAGCAGTGATCATCGGAGCCGGTCCGGGGATCGGCCGTTCGGTCGCCCGCCGGTTCGCGCGGGAGGGACTGCCGATCGCCCTCATCGCGCGGACCACCGGAACGCTCACCGATGTGACCGAGGCGGTTTCCTCCTTCGGCGTGCCGGTCGTCTCGCTGACCGCCGACAGCGCCGATGAGACGGCGTTGCGCGCCGCTCTCGACACGGCGGCCGAGGAGTTCGGGATCCCTGACGTCGTGGTCTACAACGCGGCGATCATCCAACCGGACCGGATCGGAGAGCTGAGCGGCAGAGGCCACCTGGATGCCTGGGCGGTCAACGTGGTCGGAGCCATCACCGCCGCCGCCCACGCCGCACCGGCGATGGCCCGGCGCGGAAGCGGTTCGTTCATCATCACCGGCGGAATGCCCGAGCCGAAGCCGCAGTATGTCAGCCTCTCGCTCGGCAAGGCGGGGGTGCGAACCCTGGTGGCCCTGCTCGACCAGGAATACGGGCCCTCCGGGGTCCACGTCGCCGGCGTCACCGTGGACGGTCCCGTGGCCGCGGGTACGGCCTTCGACCCCGACGACATCGCCGAGCACTACTGGCGGCTGCACACCCAGCCGCGGCACCGATGGCAACGGGAGGTCCTTCACAGCGATCCCGGCGTCATCGGGGACGAAGCCGTCGCGGACGACTCCGCTCCGGTCTCCCCGTGATCGACGCCGGCGGGCATCGCGGTGCCGGACCCCGGGCGGGAGCCGGGAACGGGGCCGGCGGGTCGTGGGCGGCAGGGGCGAGATCCCGCTCCCGCCGGGACGCGGGCCGTACGGCGGCCGGGCGCCAGCGGGCCGTACGGCGGGCGGCCGGGTGTCAGCGGGCGGTACGGCGGGCGGCCGGGTGTCAGCGGGCCGCGGCCTCGGCGGCGGGTGACCAGTGCGCCGGATGGGTGAGCGCCGGCGGCAGCTTCGTGGTGGCGTCGCCCCGGGCCGCGTCGAGCTGCGACTGGATGAGGAAGATGCTCCCGGTGAGATCCGCGCCGCGCAGGTCGGCGCCGCGCAGGTCCGCCCCGATGAGGTCGGCCCCGCGCAGATCGCCGCCGCGCAGGTCGGCGTCGATGAGGTAGGCGCCCCTGAGGCTGGCCCCGCGCAGGTCGGCCCCCCTGAGTCTGGCGCCGATGAGGTCCGCCCCGCGGAGGTCCTTCCCCGGGCCCTTGCCCGCGCCCCTGCCCTGGCTCTTGCCCCGGCCCTTGCTCCGGCTCTTTCCGGCTCCGCCGTCCCGCACCGGGGCGTTCGCGCGGGCCAGTTCGCTCGCGCGCAGCAGCAGGGCGTTGACGTCCCGCCGGTGGGCCTCCAGGTCCAGCTCCAGCAGCGCCTCCGGATCGGCGCGGGTGAGGCGCTCGGTCTCGTCGAGCGCGCGGCCGAGCTCGGCGTGGATCGGGCGGGCAGGGCGCAGGGCGAGCGCCTCCGTGAGGTACCACAGCAGCTCGTGGAGCTGCCGCATGACCGGGAACACCTCGAACATCCGGCCGGCCGTCTCCGGGAACCGCCGCCAGTCGCGTCCGCCGAAGGTGACCTGGGAGATCTTCTGGCCGGCTCCGAAGCAGTCGAAGACGGTGCAACCGGTGAACCCCCGCTTCCTGAGGTCGCGGTGGATGCCGCAGCGGAAGTCGTCCCGGAGGTTGGGGCAGGCCTTCCCGGCGGGTTTGTCGATGGCGAAGTCGGAGGAGGCGGCGAAGGCCGGGGCGACGCAGCACAGCGCGAAGCACTTCTCGCAGTCGGCGCGCAGGTCCCGGCGGTCGGGCCGGCCCACGGGCGCCGGAGCGCCCGGGCCGCCGGGAGCGTCAGAAGCGGCCGGAGCACCCGGAGTACCCGGAATGCCCGGGGCGTCCTGGACGTCGGGTCGGGGCTCGGCGTGTTCGCGCTGCTCGGACAACGTGGGTGATCTCCTGCCGGGCCGGACGGCCCACCGCGGCGTGCTCGGGTCGGGCCCGGCGTCCCGTCCGGGGCGGACGGTGTCCTCGCGGACGGCGGACCCGCGAAAAGGGCGGCCGGTTCCACCGGGCTCACCGGCTGAAGGGTACCTCCGGAGACCACGCGGCCGTTCATCCGGCCTCCCCGCCCCAGGGCTCCGTCCCGCCTCCGGGTGTGTGCGCCGGGAGGCGGGACGGGACCGGGCGGCGGGACGGCGGGGCAGAGCGCTCACTCACCGGCGGCCACAGGCACCGAGTCCGCCGCCCGAACAGCCGACCCGGCGGCTCCCGTCAGTCGAGCGGCACCAGGCCGGCGTAGCCGGGCGACCAGAGGTCCTCGACGCCGTCGGGCAGCAGCAGGACCCGGTCGGGTTCGAGCGCATCGACCGCTCCCTCGTCATGGGTGACGAGCACGATGGCCCCGCGGTAGCCGCGGATCGCGCCGAGGATCTCCTGCCGGGAGGCCGGGTCGAGGTTGTTGGTGGGCTCGTCGAGCAGCAGCACGTTGGCGCTGGAGCAGACCAGCGTGGCCAGGGCGAGCCGGGTCCTCTCCCCACCGGACAGCACTCCCGCCGGCTTGCCGGCGTCGTCGCCGGAGAACAGGAACGAGCCGAGGATCCGCCGGGCCTCGCCGTCGGTGAGGTGCGGCGCGGTGCCCGCCAGGTTCTCCCGGACCGAACGTGTGAGGTCCAGCGTTTCGTGCTCCTGGGCGTAGTAGCCCAGGCGGAGCCCGTGCCCGTGGACGACCGCGCCGGTGTCGGGCCGCTCGCGTCCCGCCAGGATCCGCAGCAGGGTCGTCTTGCCCGCGCCGTTCAGGCCCAGGACGACCACCCGGCTGCCGCGGTCCACGGCCAGGTCGACGCCGGTGAAGACCTCCAGCGAGCCGTAGGACTTGGACAGGCCGGTCGCGGTGAGGGGGGTCCTGCCGCAGGAGGCCGGTTCGGGCAGCCGGATCCGGGCGACCTTGGCGGCGCGCCGTTCGGGTTCGAGGTCGGAGAGCATGCGGTGGGCCCGGCGGGCCATGTTCTTCGCCGCGCTCGCCGTACCGACGCTGGCGCGCATCCTGTCCGCCTGGGCGAGGAGGGAGCCGGCCTTGCGTTCGGCGTTCACCCGTTCGCGCCTGCGCCGCCGCTCGTCGGTCTCGCGCTGGGTGAGGTACGCGCGCCAGCCGACGTTGTGGACGTCGATGACGGCGCGGTCGGCGTCCAGGTGGAAGACCCGGTTGACGGTCGCCTCCAGCAGTCCGGTGTCGTGGCTGATCATGATCAGCCCGCCCCGGTAGGAGGCGAGGAAGTCGCGCAGCCACCCGATCGAGTCGGCGTCGAGGTGGTTGGTGGGTTCGTCGAGGAGCAGCGTGTCGTGGCCGGCGAACAGGACGCGGGCCAGCTCGACCCTTCTGCGCTGCCCGCCGGACAGGGTGCCCAGCGGCTGGGCGAGCACCCGGCCGGGCAGTCCGAGGCCGGACGCCGCCTGGGCGGCCTCGGCCTCCGTGGCGTACCCGCCGCGGGCGAGGAACTCCTCCTCGGCGCGGGCGTAGGCCCGCATCGCCCTCTCCCGGGCCGTCCGGTCGTCCGAGGCCATCGCGAGCTCGGCGGCGCGCAGCGAGCGGACGACCTCGTCGAGGCCGCGGGCGGACAGGATGCGGTCCCGCGCGGTGACGCCGAGGTCGCCCGTCCGGGGGTCCTGGGGAAGGTGCCCGACGGAACCGACGACGGTCACGGTGCCGGCGGCGGGCTGCTCCTCACCGGCGAGGATCCTCGTCAGCGTGGTCTTGCCGGCGCCGTTCCGGCCGACCAGGCCGATCCTGTCGCCGGGGGAGACGCGGAAGGAGGCGTCGGAGAGCAGGGTGCGGGCGCCGACGCGGACATGGACATCGCTTACGGTAAGCATGGAGATACGCTCCGGATTCGCTCAAGGACACAGGAAGGACGCGGAACCTGTGTCCGAGCTAGGAGATCCGGGGCGAAGCCATGCCGGTCATCTTAGGAAGGGGCCGGCCGCGGCGTCGAAGGGTTTTCCGTCGCCGGGCGTTCTCCCGGCGTCGTTCCCGGAGGCCCGGCGCGCCCGCCGGGCCTCCGGCATCCCGCCGTGCGGCCCTTTCCCACGTCGCCCGGACGGTCTCCGCGATGCCCCGCGTGATCCGATCCGGGCGGCCCCCGTGCGCTCCGCCCCTACGCCCCTACGCCCGGGGCGGCCGACGCCCCGTGGACCACCAGGGCCCAGGCGAGGCAGCCGAAGGCCGCCGTCGACGACGCCGCGCGGACGACGTTCCAGCGCACCCACGCCGCCTCGAACTGCTCGCGCGCCGCCGCGAGATCACCGGTTCCGGCCGCGGCGAGCCGGTCGTTGAGCGGCACGCTGACCGCGAAGGTGACGGCCAGGACGAGGCCGTACAGCAGGAGGGCGGCCACGATCCAGGGCAGCGCGCCCCGGCCGTCCCCGCGCAGGTGCAGCGCCGCCGCCAGCAGGGTCAGCACCAGCGCGCCGCCGAAGGCGAGGGCGAACCAGCCGTTGAGGATGGCCACGTTGATCTGCCGCATGGCCTCGACGAAGGTACGGTCGCCGCCGCGGCCCAGGCCGGGCATGACCGCGTAGGCGAAGGCGGCGAACAGGCCGGCCGTGAGGCCCATGGCGAGGGTGGACGCGACCAGGGCGGCGCTTCTGAACAACTCGAACATCGCTTTCTCCATGAACAGGGTTCGGACGTCCGCACGGGAGGCGGCCCCTTCGGGAGTGGGCGCGGGCCCGCCCCGTACGGGCCGGGCGGGCGCGGGCCGCTTCGGCGGCGCGGGTCTCCGGTGCCCGGACGATCCGGCGTGGCCAGGTGCGGTCAGACGTTCCAGACGCCGGTCGCGGCGGTCTCGCGGGCGTAGCCGGTGAAGTCACGGGGCTCCCTGCCCAGGACGCGCCGGACGTCGTCGGTGAGGTGGGCGTTGCGCCCGTCCAGGACCTTGGCGAACAGGCCTGCCAGCATGGCCGCCTCCCCGGCCGGTACGCCCTGCCCCACGAGCCCGGCGGCGTACTCCTGTGTGGAGACCGGGACGTACCGGACGTCCCTGCCCGCCGCCTTGGTGATCTCCCGCGCCGCGTCGGCGAAGGTGAGCAGGCGGGGACCGGTCAGCTCGTGGATCCGGCCCGCGTGGCCGTCCTGTGTCAGCGCCGCGACGGCGACGTCCGCGATGTCCTCGGCGTCGACGAACGGCTCCGCCACCGTTCCGGCCGGCAGGGCGATCACTCCGTCGAGCACCGGTCCCAGCAGGTGGTGCTCGCTGAAATTCTGGGAGAACCAGCTCGCCCGCAGGATCGTCCAGTCGGCGCCGCACGCCTCCACCTCCCGCTCGCAGCCGCGGGCCTCCTCCTCACCCCGGCCCGACAGCAGAACCAGTCGCCGGACCCCGCTTCCCGCCGCCAGACGGGCGAACGCGCCGATCGTATCCACCGATCCGGGGGCGGCCAGGTCCGGCTGGTAGGTCACGTACACCGCCTCCGCACCCCGCAGCGCGGGGGCCCAGGTAGCCGGCTCCTCCCAGTCGAACGGGAGCGCGGCCGAGCGAGAGACGGCCCGCATCGGCAGGCCCCGGGCCGCGAGCCGCGCGGCCACTCTGCGGCCGGTCTTGCCCGTGCCGCCCACAATCACCGTCGTCTTCTGCATGTCCCCAGTCAAATATCACTCGATGAGACTTTCCATGGCGGAAAAGCTCACTCCCATATTCGATCGTCTACCTTGGGAAGTGAGTGCACTAGTGACCCTGCGGACCATGCGTCATGAGCGGCGCCGCCTCCGTCGCGGGCGGCGCCCCTCCATCGGACTCCGTGGCGAGCGGTGGATCAGGCCGGCGTCGACGGCCTCGGCTGTCGCCGGTCGGGCCATGCGCCTCGGGCCGGTCCGCCGCCCGGCGTCCGCCTCGTCCGGGCCCCGGATCCCAAGTCATCTCCGACTTCGGTGAAGCACCCCGGGTGAGACCCTTAATGTTTGGAAGATATTATTTCATATTCAGGCGTCTAGGATGGCGCCATGGACGCACTCGCCGGGCTGCTGGACGGGCCGCGGGCCCACCGGGCCTTCCTGCTGCGCTCGATCCTGGATCCCCCGTGGTCCCTGCGGATCCAGGATGAGGCGCCGCTCACCCTGGTCACCGTGACGCGGGGCCGGGCGTGGATGATCCCCGACGACGGTGAGGCCGTACGGCTGGACGCGGGGGACGTCGCGATAGCGCGCGGGCCCGAGCCCTACACGGTCACCGACGACCCGGCCACCCCCTGGCAGGTGGTGATCCATCCGGGCCAGCGCTGCACCACCCTGGGCGGCGAGCCGCTGGAGGAGGAGATGGGCCTCGGCGTGCGCACCTGGGGCAACGGCCCCGGCGGATCGACGGTGCTGCTCACCGGCACCTACCAGCTGCGAGGGGAGGTCAGCGGGCGTCTGCTCGCGGCGCTGCCGCCGATGCTGGTCCTCCCGGGGGAGGCCCGCGACCATCCCCTGACCGCGCTGCTCGACCGGGAGATCGTCAAAGACGACCCGGGCCAGGAGGCCGTCCTCGACCGGCTGCTCGACCTGCTCCTCATCACCGTGCTGCGGACGTGGTTCTCCCGGCCCGAGGCGGAGGCCCCGGCCTGGTACCGGGCGCACGCCGACCCGGTGGTCGGCCGCGCGCTGCGGATGATCCACAACGACCCGGCCCACCCCTGGACCGTGGCCGGGCTGGCCGCCGGGACCGGAGTGTCCCGGGCGTCGCTGGCACGCCGCTTCACCGAACTGGTCGGCGAGCCGCCCATGACGTTCCTCACCGGCTGGCGGCTGGCCCTGGCCGCCGACCTGCTGCGCGAGACCGACGCCACCGTCGGCGCGGTGGCCCGGAAGGTCGGCTACGGCGGTCCGTTCGCTCTCAGTGCCGCCTTCAAGCGCGTGCTCGGCGTCAGCCCGCAGCGATACCGCGAGGCGGGAGCCCCCGGGACCGGAGAGACCGGAGCCGCGACCGCGGCCGGACGGCCGGGCGCGTGACGATCCGGGCGGCCGGATGCGTGACCGGTTCCGGTCCGCGTCGACTACGCCCTCACCGACCTCGGCCGGGACCTCCAGCCGGTCATGCGGGCCATCAAGTCGTGGGCCGAGAGTCACATCGAGCAGGTGCGCGCCGCCCGCGAGTCCTACGACCGCGGATCCGAGGTGCCCCGGGAGCGTTAGGGCCGGTCGCCGCGGGGGTCGGGGGGGCGCTCGAAGAAGGTCTCCAGCACCACCACGGTCCGGGTGCCGGTGACGCCGGGCACCTCGTGCAGGTGTCTCAGCACGGCCTGCAGGTCCTCGGTGCTGGAGGTGCGCACCTTCACGAGCAGCGAGGCGGATCCGGCGACGACGTGGGCCTCCTCGATCCAGGGGAGCGCGGCCAGCGCCTCCGCCGTCTCCGTGCCGCCCACCCACGCGTTGGCGTCGATCATCACGAACGCGGCCACGCCCTTGCCCACCGCCGCCGGGTCGACCTCCACCGAGGTCCGTCTGATCACTCCGCGCCGGCGGAGCTTGCGCACTCGCTCGTGGGTGGCGCCGCTGGACAGCCCGACGGCCTCGCCGAGCGCCGCGTAGGACTGGGTGGCGTCGGCCTGGAGCAGGGCGAGGAGTTCGCGGTCGATGTCGTCCACGATGACATCGTAGTGCCGAACCACAGTCTGTATTTCGTCACTTGACCGAATGGTGTCCTGTGAGATTAGGTTCACACAGGATTCGATTCGGAAGGTGTGACATGGAAGTGATCGAGGCGCGGTTCGAGGTCCTGGACGACCGGTTCCGGGCGTGCCGGGGCGACGACCGCATCGAGCGGCTCGCCACGGGCTGCCGCTGGGCTGAGGGCCCGGTCTACTTCCCCGCGGGCCGGTACCTGCTCTGGAGCGACATCCCCAACGACCGGATGCTCCGCTGGGACGAGACGACCGGCGCGGTCGGCACGTTCCGGCAGCCCGCCGGTCACGCCAACGGCCACACCGTCGACCGCGAGGGCCGGCTGGTCTCCTGCGAGCAGGGGAACCGCCGGGTCACCAGGACCGAGCACGACGGCTCCGTCACGGTCATCGCCGACCGGTGGCGGGGGCGGAGGCTGAACAGCCCCAACGACGTGGTGGTGCGGTCGGACGGCTCGGTCTGGTTCACCGATCCGTCCTACGGCATCGACAGCGACTACGAGGGGCACCGGGCGGAGAGCGAGATCGGCGCCTGCCACGTCTACCGGGTGGACCCGGTCACCGGGGAGGCCGCGATCGTGGCCGACGACTTCGTCCGCCCCAACGGACTGGCGTTCTCCCCCGACGAGTCGGTGCTCTACGTCGTCGACACCAGGGCCGGTCACCTGCGGGCGTTCGAGGTGGGCGAGGACGGCGCGCTCACGGGCGGCACGGTGCTCGCCACCTGCTCCTCCGGGGTCTTCGACGGCCTCCGCGTGGACACCGGCGGGCGGATCTGGGCCGCGGCCGGGGACGGCGTGCACTGCTTCGACCCGGACGGCACGCTGATCGGGAAGATCCGCTTCCCCGAGGCGGTGTCCAACCTGTGCTTCGGCGGCGCCAAGCGCAACCTGCTGTTCGTCACCGCCACCACCTCGCTCTACTCGATCATGCTGACCGTCAACGGCGCCACCCGGCCCGCGGCCCCGGGCCGCCGTGACCCGGCCGGCGCAGTCCGGGTGCCGTGATCCGGACACCGGCGCCGTACCCGGGCGGCGTCGCCGGTGCCCGTCCGCGTCACTCCCACCGGAACAGCCGTGCCGCCACCGCGCCCGTGACCAGTACGGTCACCGCCATCACCGCCAGGTGCAGCGGCTGCGGCGCGTGGCCCGCCCAGGTGTCGCGGATCGCCTGGCCGAACGGAGCCATCGGCAGGAAGTCGCCGATCCGCCGGAGCAGGTCCGGCATCAGCTCGCGGGGGATCCACATGCCCGCCATGAACAGCAGCGGGAACATCAGCAGCGAGCCGATCCCGGGCGCGACCTTCGCGTTGGGCGCGACCGCGGCGATCAGCAGGCCGAGGCCGAACACCGAGGCGGTGCCGAGCACGAACACGACCGCGAACGCCGGGAGGTTCCCGGGCACGGCCACGCCGAGGAACAGGTGGCCCAGCGTGATCAGCAGGGCGGTGGCGACGATCGCCACCACGAGGTTGTTCACCACCTGGGCGACCAGCAGCCGGACCGGGCTTACCGGGGTGGTGGACAGGCGGCGCAGCACGCCCCTCTCCCGGTAGGCGACCAGCGTGCCCGGCAGCACCGACAGCGCCATCGTGGCCACCGACAGGATCACCATCATGCCGGGGAGCTGGGTGTCGATGACCCGCTGCCCGCCCATCGCCGGGTCCGGCTCGCCGAAGCCGGGGATGCTGCCCAGCCCCAGCAGGAGCGCCAGCGGAAGCAGGATGGCGAAGATCGGCCCGGCCGGATCGCGGAGGAAGAGCTTGGCCTCGGTGATGATCATCTTGTTCATGCGGAGATCTTCTTTCCGGTCAGTGCGAGGAAGGCGTCGTCGAGCCCGGCCTGATCGACCCGCAGGTCGGCGGGCGTGACACCGGCGGCGGACAGGACGGAGACGACCGCGGGGAGGAGGTCGCCGGTGCCGGAGACCTCGATCCGGCCTCCCTCGTGCCGCACCCCGGTCACCTCCGGCAGGGCCCGGAGCGCCGCGTCGTCGAACGGGCGGGAGGGCCGGAACCGTACGCGCTGCGGGCTGCCGATCCGCGACACCAGCCCCTCCGGGCTGTCGAGGGCCACCACCTTGCCCGCGTCGATCAGCGCGAGCCGGTCGCAGAGCCGTTCGGCCTCCTCCATGAAGTGGGTGACCAGCACGATCGTCACCCCGTCGGCGCGGACCTGCTCGATGAGCTCCCAGGTGTCGCGGCGGGCCTGCGGGTCCAGGCCCGTGGTCAGCTCGTCGAGGATCGCCACGCGGGGCCGGCCGACCAGCGCCAGGGCGATGGACAGCCGCTGCTGCTGGCCGCCGGAGAGCTTGCCGTAGTGGGCGTCCCGCCTGGCGGTGAGCCCGACCCGCTCCAGCAGCTCGTCGGTGTCGGCGGGCGCCGGGTAGAAGGAGGCGTACAGGTCGAGCGCCTCCCACACCTTGATCTTGTCCGGGAGCGCGGAGCTCTGCAGCTGCACGCCCAGATGCCTCCTGATCTCGGCGCGGTCCAGGCCGCCGAGCACCCGTACGGTGCCGGAGTCGGGGACGCGCAGGCCCGCCACGCACTCGACGGTGGTGGTCTTGCCCGCGCCGTTGGGGCCGAGGACGCCGAAGATCTCGCCCTCCTCGACGGTGAACGAGACGCCGTCCACCACGTTCCTGCCGCGGTATCCCTTGCGGAGATCGCTGACTTCGATGACCTTCATGACGACGACGTTAGGAATCCGGCGGATCAGGCGGAATCCATCTGGGCACCCGGCGGGGTGTACCCAGCCACACCCCGCGGAGTGCGGCCGGCGTCATTGGGCCGGCGGCGCCGATCGTCCACACTGTCAGACATGAGACGACACGCGGTGACCCTCGGCCGGGCCCTGGCGCTGGGAGGCATGGCCCTGACTGACGTCCTCCTGCTCGCGGCGGCCCTGGTGACCGCCGTTCTCGCCTCTCTGGGCCTGGTCTTCTTCTTCCTGCCCATGGTCGGTCTGGTCAGGCGCCGCGCCATGCTCGCCAGACGTCTGACCGGCACGTGGCTGGGCGTCGCGACGGAACCGCCCTACCTGCCGCCCCCGCCCCCTCCCCGGCCCCAGCCCGACGGCTGGTACCGCTACGAGCGCCAGCTCTACAAGACGCCGCGGTGGCCCGCGTGGCACGAGCGCTGGAAGTGGATGTTCACCGACCCGGCCACCTGGCGGGATCTGGCCTGGCTCTCCCTGAACCCGATCGTCGGCGGAAGCCTGCTGTTGCTGCCCCTCGCCGCGGTCTGGTGCGGCCTGGACCTGCTGGGGCGCTGGACACCCCTGACGGTGCCGTCGGGAGTCGTCGTCGCCGTGGCCGGGGTGGCCGCAGTGCCCTGGCTGCTGCGCCTCTACGGCTGGTGGACCCGCCTGTGCCTCGCGCCCACCGCCAGGTCCGTCCTGGCCGGGCGGGTCCGGCGGCTCGACCAGCTCAGGACGGAGACGGCCGACTCCCAGGCGGCCGAGCTGCGGCGGATCGAGCGCGACCTGCACGACGGCGCACAGGCGCGGCTGGTGGCCATGGGCATGACGCTGGGCGCGGTCGAGGAGCTGATGGACTCGGACCCCGAGGCGGCCAAGGCCCTGCTCGCCAAGACGCGCGAGGCGTCGTCGGTGGCGCTCACCGAGTTGCGCGCCCTGGTCAGGGGCATCCACCCGCCGGTCCTGGCCGAACGCGGCCTCGGCGACGCCGTACGCGCCATGGCGCTGGACAGCCCGCTGAAGGTCACGGTCACCGCGAACCTGAGCAGGCGGTCCCCCGCGCCCGTCGAGTCGGCGGTCTACTTCTCGATCAGCGAACTGCTCACCAACGCGGCCCGGCACGGAGGCGCGGACCGCGTGTGGATCGACATCGGCGTCCGGGACGGGTCGCTGCGGGTGACCGTCACCGACGACGGCTCGGGAGGCGCCGACCCCGCCCGGGGCAGCGGCCTGCGCGGGATCGAGCGGCGGCTGGCGGCCTTCGACGGGGTGCTCGCGCTGAACAGCCCGCCCGGCGGCCCGACCACGGCCACCATCGACCTCCCGATCGAGGGGAGCGGGGACGCGCCCGAGGGCGGGCCGGCGCCGAAGGGCTGGCGGCTCGCCGTGCTGGTCCTGGGCTGGGGGCTGGGCTGGCTCCCCCTGTTCCCGCAGGGCCTGGTCGCGATGGGCATGAAGATCTTCGGATCCGACGCGAAGAGCTGGTTCCTCGCCCTCCACCTGCCCGAGCCGTGGCAGTGGCCGATGATCGTCTTCAACATCCTCCTCGGCCTGACCATGTACGGCGGGGCCATGGCGATCACCTCCGCGCACTCGCACCGGCGGCTGATCGAACGGGCCGGCCCGGCCCTAGGGTTGGACGGGTGAGCCTGCGAATCGTCATCGCCGAGGACCTCCACCTGCTGAGGGAGGGCCTGGTCCATCTGCTCCAGGCCCACGGGTTCGAGGTCGTCGCGGCCGTCGAGAGCGGCCCCGAGCTGCTGCGGGCGCTGGTCGCCGAGCGCCCCGACGTCGCCGTGGTGGACGTACGGCTGCCGCCCACGTTCACCGACGAGGGCCTCCAGGCCGCGCTGGCCGCCCGCAGGGAGGTCTCCGGCCTGCCGGTGCTCGTGCTGTCCCAGCACGTCGAGCAGTTGTACGCGCGCGAGCTGCTCGCCGACGGCTCCGGCGGGATCGGCTACCTCCTCAAGGACCGGGTGTTCAACGCCGGGCAGTTCGTCGACGCGGTCCGCCGGGTCGCCGGCGGGGGCACCGCGATGGACCCCGAGGTGATCGCCAAGCTGCTGGCCAGCAACGCCCGGCACGAGCCGCTGGGCGCGCTGACCCCGCGGGAGCGGGAGGTGCTGTCCCTGATGGCCGAGGGGCGCTCCAACGCCGCCATCTCCCAGCGCCTGTACCTCAGCGAGAGCGCGGTCGGCAAGCACACGGCGAGCATCTTCGGCAAGCTCGGCCTCACCCCGTCGGACGACGACAACCGCAGGGTCCTCGCCGTCCTGGCCTATCTCGACGCGGCCCGGGACCTGTGAAACTTTCGGCCCGCCCCCGGGTGCGGGGCCGGGCCGCCCGGCGGAACGCCGCAGCTCACGGGGCGGTGCGGGGCGGCGCCGGCCCGCCGTACGGCGCCGGCCCGGCCGGAGGGGTGGCGCGCCGGCGACCGATGGCGGTTTGATCGGCCTTTGAAAACGCTTTCCGACACCGTGGTCGTCGAAGCGCCTCCATCCGATCAGCCGCAGGGGTGAAGAATGCACAGACAGCACGGACCATCCCTCCGCCACGCGCTCGCCGCCTGTTCGGTGGCCGGGGTCGCGCTCGCCGCCGGCCTGCAACCGGTCACGGCGCACGCCGCGGCGGGCTGTCGCGTCGACTACGCCGTCACCTCCCAGTGGGGCGGAGGCTTCACGGGCGACGTGAAGGTGACCAATCTCGGCGACCCGGTCAACGGCTGGACGCTGACCTGGAGTTTCTCCGCCGGACAGCAGGTGACGCAGGCGTGGAACGCGACCGTCACCCAGAGCGGCGCCCAGGTGACGGCCAAGGACGCCGGATACAACGCGGCGCTGGCCACCGGCGCCGCCGCGACGTTCGGGTTCAACGGCTCCCTGACCGGCTCGGCCAATCCCGTCCCGGCGGCGTTCGCGCTCAACGGCGTCGCCTGCACCGGCTCCACCGGTCCCACGGCCACCCCCACCGCGACGCCGACCGTGACGCCCACGGCCACTCCCACGGCGACGCCGACCGTGACCCCGACGGCGACCCCCACGACGCCCCCCGCGGGGGCGCGGCAGGTGGAGGACCTCGACCGGGGACTGATCAGCGCCCGGTCGGGCACCGGCAACTTCGTCGCGTGGCGGCTGCTCGGCACCGACCCGGCGAACGTGGCCTTCAACCTCTACCGGGGCGGGACGAAGGTCAACGCCACCCCCATCACCGGCTCGACGAACCACTTCGACGCCGGCGCCGCGGCGGACGCGTCGTACACCGTGCGCCCGGTCGTCGACGGCGTCGAGCAGGCGGCCTCCGAAGCCTCCCTCCGCTTCGGCGGCGGCAACTACCTCGACGTGCCGATCCAGCCGCCCTCCGGCGGCACCACCCAGGACGGTGTCGCCTACACCTACGCGGCCAACGACGCCAGCGTGGGAGACCTCGACGGCGACGGCCGCTACGAGTTCGTCCTCAAGTGGGACCCGACCAACTCCAAGGATAACTCCCAGTCCGGCTACACCGGAAACGTCTACGTCGACGCCTACCGCCTCGACGGCAGCCGGATGTGGCGGATCGACCTCGGGCGCAACATCCGCGCCGGCGCGCACTACACGCAGTTCCAGGTCTACGACTACGACGGGGACGGCCGCGCCGAGGTCGCGATGAAGACCGCCGACGGCACGGTCGACGGCGCCGGCCGGACGATCGGCAACGCCTCGGCCGACCACCGCAACTCCAGCGGCTACGTCCTGTCCGGCCCCGAGTACCTCACCATGTTCGACGGGCGGAGCGGCGCGGCCCTGTCCACCGTGAACTACGACCCGCCGCGCGGCACGGTCTCGTCGTGGGGGGACTCCTACGGCAACCGCGTCGACCGTTTCCTGGCCGCCACCGCCTACCTGGACGGCTCGCGGCCGTCTCTGATCATGTCGCGCGGCTACTACACCCGCGCCGTCATCGCGGCCTGGGACTTCCGCAACGGCTCGCTGGTCGAGCGGTGGAAGTTCGACAGCGACAGCGCCGGAAGCCAGTACCGCGGCCAGGGCAACCACAACCTCTCGGTCGCCGACGTCGACTCCGACGGCAAGGACGAGATCGTGTTCGGCGCGATGGCGATCGACGACAACGGCCGGGCGCTGTGGAATAACGGCTACGGGCACGGCGACGCGCTGCACGTCGGCGACCTCGACCCCTCCCGGGCCGGGCTGGAGGTCTTCAAGATCTCCGAGGACACGAGCAAGCCCGCCGCGTGGTTCGCCGACGCCGCCACCGGAAGGGCCCTGTGGAGCAACGCCTCCTGCGGCTGCGACAACGGCCGCGGCGTGTCGGCCGACGTGTGGGCGGGCAGCCCCGGCGCCGAGTCCTGGTCGGCGGCCGTGGACGGCGTCTACGACACCAGGGGCCGGAACGTCGGCCGCAAGCCCTCCTCGATGAACTTCCTCGCCTGGTGGGACGCCGACCCGGTCCGTGAGCTGCTGGACGGCACGCGCATCGACAAGTACGGCACGAGCGGCGAGAGCCGCCTGCTGACCGCGAGCGGCGTGCACTCCAACAACGGCACCAAGTCCACCCCGTCGCTGTCGGGCGACCTTTTCGGCGACTGGCGGGAGGAGGTCGTCTGGCCGACCACCGACAACAGGGCGCTCCGGATCCACACCACCACCGCGGTCACCGACCGGCGGATCCACACGCTCATGCACGACACCCAGTACCGGGTGGCGATCGCCTGGCAGAACACCGCCTACAACCAGCCGCCGCATCCGAGCTTCTTCATCGGGGACGGCATGGCCACCCCGCCGCGGCCCAACGTGTACGTGCGGTAGACGGACGCCGGACCGGAGGACGCGTCCGGTGAGAGCACCCGGCCCGGTGCTCTCACCGGGCCTCCGGCTCCTCACCGGACATCCGTTCCCGCAAAGGGCATCCGTTCCCCCGAAGACATCCGGCTCCGCCCAGGAGCCGCCCGGCTTCCGGGAAGCACCGGATCGCATGGGCTTCGCGGGAGTTCTGTCGGTCACACCGGCTACCTTCTGATGGATACGGCCCGCGATTCCGCCATGCCGTTCAGGACGAAGGGGTGATCAGGTGAAGTTCCGGGTTAACCGTGATGTCCTGGCCGACGCCGTGGCCTGGTCGGCCAGGGCGCTGCCGAGCCGCCCGACGGTTCCGGTGCTGTCCGGCCTTCTCCTGGAGGCCGGGGACGACCTCGTGCTCTCCGCCTTCGACTACGAGGTCTCCGCCCGGGTGTCGGCCGAGGCCGACGTGGCCGAGCCCGGCCGGGCGCTCGTCCCCGGCAGGGTCCTCGCGGAGATCACCCGCAGTCTGCCCGCCCAGCCGGTGGAGATCGTCACCAGCGGATCCGAGGCGATTCTGACCTGCGGTGACACCGAGTTCGGCCTGCCCACCATGCCGGTGGAGGACTTCCCGGCCCTGCCCCCGACACCGGCGAGGATCGGCGCGATCGGCGGCGGCGTCTTCGCGAGCGCGGTCGGCCAGGTGGCCCCCGCCGCCAGCCGTGACGAGGCGCTCCCCATGCTGACCGGCGTCCGGATCGACATCACCGGCGAGACCGTGACCATGGCGACCACCGACCGCTACCGCATCGCGGCCCGTGAGTTCGACTGGCGACCGGAGCGGCCCGACGTGGCCGCGGCCGCCGTGGTGCCCGCCCGGGCACTCGTCGAGGTGGCGAAGTCGTTGCGCGGGGGCGAGGTGTCGATCGGGCTGGGCGACGGCGTCGCCGGGTTCGAGAGCGTCGACCGCAGCACCACGGTCCGCCTGCTGGACGAGCAGTTCATCGACTACCGGTCCCGGCTGACCGAGGACTGGCCGATCCGGGCCGACGTGCGGGTCGCCCCGTTCGTCGAGGCGATCAGGCGGGTCGGGCTGGTCGCCGAGCGCAACACCGCGATCCGCCTGTCGTTCGACCACGGCCGGGTGTTCCTCCAGGCGGGCGGCGGCGAGATCGGTCGCGGTGCCGAGTCCATGGAGGCCGAGCTGTCCGGTGACCCCATCCAGATCGCCTTCCAGTCGCATTTCCTGCTCGACGGCCTGAACGGGGTCGAGACCGAGTTCGCCCGGATCAGCATGCAGTCCTCCAGCCGCCCGGCGCTCATCACCGAGGTCCCGGGCGACGCCGATCCCGCCTTCCGCTACCTCACGATGTCCCTGCGCGCGGTGTGACACCGCCCGGGGACTTCCCGGCGACGGACCACACACGGATGCGCCCCGCCTCCTCGATGTTCCCCGAAGGGAGAGGAGACGGGGCGCATCCGGTGCGCCGACCGGGCCCGCGGATCAGTTGGACAGTTCCTGGGCCTCGGTCAGGGAGATCAGGATGTGCTCCATGCACGCGTGGCCGGCGCGTTCCGCGGCGGCCACGTCACCGTCCGCGATGGCGCGGGCGATGGCCTCGTGCGGGATGTAGGTGCTGTTGATGGAGGTGCCCGCGGCGGTGATGCTGGCCCGCAGGGCGGCCGAGAAGTCCTCGTAGAGGTCGCTCAGCACCCGGTTGTGGGTCGCCTCGACGACGGCGATGTGGAAGGCGAGGTCGGCCTCGACGAACGCCTCGGGTCCGCCGGACTCCCATGCCCGCTCGCGCTCGGCCAGCGCGCTCTGGATGCGGGCGATGTCGGCGTCGGTGCGCCGGGTCGCCGCCAGGCGGGCGGCCTCGACCTCCAGGGCACGCCGTACCTCCAGGATCTCCAGCTGCTCGGCGGCGCGCAGCCTCCGCTGCATGGCTCCCGAAAGCTCACTCGTCGCGCGGACGTAGGTGCCGTCACCCTGACGGCACTCCAGCAACCCGGCGTGGGTGAGAGCTCGTACGGCCTCGCGTACGGTGTTGCGTCCGACCCCGAGCTGTTCGGCGAGCACGGTCTCGGTAGGGATTTTCGCGTGCATCTGCCAGGAGTTCGATGTGATCTGCTCCTTGAGCTGATCGATCACCTGGTCGACGAGGGACGCACGCTGCGCCGTACGCAGACTCACAGTCCGCCTCCTCCGGGGAAACCAATCATCCTATGAGTCAATGACTGGTAGACCCTAATTATTCCGGAGGCGTGAATACAAATCCAGGTTCGGCGGAGCGCCGATCTCTACCGGGCCAGAGCGGAGTCGACCGTCACCCCCACCATCGCGCTGCGCACTCCGGCGGCTTCCAGAGCCTTACGATACGCGTTAGAGCGTTCCTCGTCCGCGCCGACTCGTCCGTACAGGTCGCCCAGCTCACGCCAGGCCCGTGCCGCCTCCCTGTCGGGTGCGGAACCCGCCGGGCGCGGCTCGTCGAGCAGCTGGCCGGCCCGGTGCAGGATGACCGGCACGTCGCGGTCGCCGTGGGCGAGCGCGATCTCCGCGAGAAGGAGCTGCGCGGTCGCCGCGACGGGACAGGCCTGTCCGTCCAGCATGGCGAGAACGGACGCGGCCAGCCGGGCGGCGTCCTCGGGGGCGTCGCCGGTGAACCGTACCCGGGCGAGGGCGACGAGGCTCCGGGCGTGCTCGTGGACGGCTCCGGGGAACGCGGCGAAGACGCGACCGGCGGAGGTCACCAGCTCCCGGGCCTGCTCCAGCGACTCCTCACCGGTGGACGCGGCCAGCCGCGCCCAGCTCGTCGCGACGCCGGCGAGCCGGAACGCCATCCGGGCCGGACGGCCGGTCGCGATGGCGTCGTCGGCCAGGTGCACGGCCAGGGCGGAGTCCTCGCCCTCGGCCGCGACGAGGCTCGCCCGCCACAGCGCGTGGATCTCGGCGGTGCGGTTGGCCACGACGGGCACGCCGTTGTCCGTCAGCACCCTGCGGATGTAGTCCATGCCCGGCGAGCGCGGCTGCCGGGGGTTCTCGGTCTCCATGAGGGACGCGGCGAGATCGACGGCGACCTCGCCCTGCGTCAGCGCGAGCCTCTCCACCTGGACGAGCGCCTGGGCGGCCAGGTCACGGGCGCGCAGGATGTCTCCGGCACGCTGGTAGCAGCGGCTCAGCGCCACGGTGAGGGGCAGGTCCGCCAGACGCTCGGGATGGGCCGCCGCCTCACGGCGCAGCCACTCGAACGCCTCCACGGCCGGCCCGAGCCTTCCCCGGGCCTCCAGGGCCCGCGCGCGGCCGAACCGCGCGTGCGCGCCCAGCAGGACGTTCTCCTCGCCGGCCACCTTGACGATCTCGCCGAACCGCTCGGCGGCCACGGACGGGTCGCCGTGGAGCAGTTCCAGCTCGGCGTGGCGCAGCCCGAGTTCGGTGTCGATGCGCTGACGCGGTTCGATGCCGTGCAGCAGGAACTCGGTGGTGCAGCCCAGGCGTTCGGCGAGGAGGCGCGCGACCACCGGGGTCGGCGTGCGCTTGCCGGACTCGATGAGAGAGACGTAACTGTCGGAGAGGTCAGGCCCGGCCAGCTGGGCCTGAGACATGCGCCTACTGAGCCGCAGTCCGCGGACGCGGTCACCGATGGTTCCCTGACTCGGCATCTGATCTCTCAGGGCGGGGGATGGTCAATGTTCCCGCCATGATTGCACGAAGCAGTCGAATAAGGTAACCCCGCGTGAAAAATATCGGGTGGACTCTTCTCTAACGTGCCTCCGCAAAGGACGAAGAGGCACTAATCATCGTCGTTGCCTCCGGGGAAGAGCATCTGGCACACCTCGAGGTAGAGCGTCTCGGGGTAGGGGATGTAGTTGACCCTCGACAGGGCCTGGTCCTGGCCGGCCGACTCCAGGACGAACTCGCCGTACCCCATCATGCGGCCGAGCAGCGACCGCTGGAAGCTCATGTCGGTGACCTTGCCCAGCGGCATCATGTCGACCTTGCGGGTGATCAGGCCCGTGGTGAGCAGCATCCGCTTGGACGTGACGACGAAGTAGTCGACCGACCACTCCGCCACCTTCCAGACGAAGCGGATCAGCAGCAGGAGCCAGGCCCACCACACGACGACGAGGGCGGCGCCGCCGCCCTGGTCGCCGAACCACTTGCTCAGCAGTCCGGCGATGATCAGGCCGCCGAAGACCTCGGCGACAGGGCGGAGCAGCACGGCCGGGTGACGCCGCACCATGATGACCTGGTGTTCGTGGGGGAGCAGGTAGCGGTTGACCGACGAGGGAGCTGAGTCCCCGTGGGTCACGAGCCTCATGAGAGATGGGAGACGAACTGGGCCAGAGAGTCGGCCGCGTTGTACACAGTGTCCATTGCGCTCCTCACCGTGCTGGCGGCGTCACCTGGTCGGGTGAACAGGAAGAACGCCACAAAAGCAATACCGCCGTACGTAAGAACCTTCTTGACCTGCACTTCGGCCTCCTGCTACCGCTGACCCACTGCACCCGCCGTATACATTACCCACGCCATTCGCCGGGTAAAGCGCTTCGGTCCATTACGTCTGGCCGCGTTCCACGGACCTGGCGAACCGGACAGAATGGCTTTTTCTCGGTCACCCGCGCTCGCTCGCGACGAGCGCGAGGACCTCGAGATGTTTGCGGGCGATCCGCTCCACCATTCCGGGATGGACGTGGCCGGTCACCTCCAGCGCGCCGTAGTGCGCCGCCTCCACGCAGCGGGTCACCGTGGCGGCCGGATGGATCCCGGAGAACTCGGCCCGCAGCGTGGCGCTGACGCCCTCGTACGGGTCGGGCTCCGCGCCCGGCGTGATTCGCTCGCTCATGGTTCTCCCTGGTGTGCGCCCGCGGCCCTCGCGGACCGGAGCACGCAAGAGCCGCTTTCGCTACTCTGAGTACCCAGAGAGTAACATTACGGAGTCGAAAGCTGCAGAACGTCCCTTCTATCGGAAGGGAAGTTTTCTCAGACGACCCCGTAAAGACGGTCACCGGCGTCGCCGAGGCCCGGGACGATGTAGCCGTTCTCGTTCAGCCGCTCGTCCACCGCCGCGGTGACCAGGCGGATCGGCCGGCCGCTGCCCGCGAACGCCCGGTCCATGTGGGCGATGCCCTCCGGGGCCGCCAGCAGGCACAGCGCGGTCACGTCGTCCGCGCCGCGCTCGAAGAGGAACTCGATGGCCGCGGCCAGGGTGCCGCCGGTGGCGAGCATGGGGTCGACCACGTAGACCTGGCGGCCGGACAGGTCGTCCGGCAGGCGGGTGGCGTAGGTCTCGGCCTTCAGCGTCGACTCGTTGCGGATCATCCCGAGGAAGCCCACCTCGGCCGTCGGCAGCAGCCTCGTCATGCCGTCCAGCATGCCCAGGCCCGCCCGCAGGATCGGCACCACCAGCGGGTACGGCTGAGCCAGCCGTACCCCCTCGGCCGGCGCGACCGGGGTCCGCACGGTCACGTCGGTCACGCGGACGTGCCGGGTGGCCTCGTAGGCGAGGAGGGTCACGAGCTCGTCGGCGAGGCGACGGAATGTGGGTGAATCCGTCTCCGCGTTCCGCAGCACGGTCAGTTTGTGTGCCACCAGCGGGTGGTCGACGACCAGGGTCTCCATGGAGGCCAACGGTATCCGGTATGCCGAGGTGAGGGATAACGGCAGGGTCCGTACGTGATGTGACCCACTTTCACTTTGAGTTTGATCACGATTTGGTAGGAGAGACGTACGCTCGCAGGCTGGTTCTGAAAGCATTGACTTCCGGAGAGAACGCATCGGTGGGGATGGCCATGTCAGATCAAGAGGCGCTCGACTTCGCCATCGTCGTCTACCGCGAGGACGACGTCTGGGAGGCGGAGGTGCTCCCCACCGCCCTCACCTCCGACCTGGACGGCCTGATCTATGCCCTGCGCCAGCAGCCGAGCATGAGCGGCACGATTGGTCTGGTCGCCGTTGGGGATGAGTTCTTCGTGGCGCTAAGGGTTCTCGGCGAGCGGGTGGACGTCTTCCTGTCCGACATCGCCGCCTCCTGGGACTTCCCCCTCGCCGAGCAGGTGCTGGAGTACCTCGACGTTCCGGTGCCGGACGAGGAGGAGCTCGACGCGATCCTCCAGGACGAGGACACCGCCCTTCCCGCCGGGGACCTCTCGATCTTCGCGGATCTGGGCCTCGACGAGATGGAGCTCGGCATCCTCTCCGGCGACGTCGACCTGCTTCCCGAGGACGTGCTGTCCAGCATCGCCGCGCGGCTGGGTTTCTCCGAGCCGTTCGAACGCGCCATCGACTCGATGTTCGGCTGACCTTGGGAGATCGGCCATGTCCTCCAGCCCATCAGCAAGCAGCGTGTTCTCGGCGGCCTTCGTCCGAACCCCCGGCGGGTGGAAGGGCGCGGAGGTCGATCTCGGCTCCGCCGAGACCGCGGACGACCTCGGCGACGCCGTCGCCGAGCATCTGGGACTCGACGGCGACGAACTGGTCCTGCTGTGCGTGGAGGTGGAGGACGAATGGTTCGGGATCGTCCGCTACGACGGCGACAGGGAGCCCCGCACCTTCCTCTCCGACGAGCAGGCCGGTGTCTCGGCGAGGCTCGGGGAGCTCTTCAGCGAGCTGGCCGGGGTCGCGCCGGCCAAGGAGACGGCCGAGATCGGGGTACGGCCCGCCGGCGACTTCGAGCTGCTGGACGATCTCGGCGTCACCTCCGAGGAGCTGATCGAGCTCAGCGTGGAGGAGGGCGTCCTCCCCGCGGACACGCTCTCCGTCATCGCCGAGCGGCTCTCGTTCGCCGACGAGCTCGACAGGCTGCGATGACCGTGACGGCCGTACGGCCGCCGTCGCCGTGACCGGTGGCGGGCGGGGTCCCGGGGCGGGCGGTCCGGGAGACGGAGCCGCGGGCGGACGGGAGACCGGGCCGGGGCCCGCCGAGCCCGGCGGGTCCGGTGTGGAGGCCGGTCACGTCCCCGTGATGCGGCTCGCCCTCGACGAGGCGGCGCGGGCCGGCGCCCGTGGCGAGGTGCCGGTCGGCGCGGTCGTCGTGGACGCCGGGGGCGCCGTTCTGGCCCGGGCGGGCAATGACCGTGAGTCCCTGGCCGATCCCACCGCCCACGCCGAGATCCTCGCGCTGAGGGGCGCCGCGCGGGCGCGCGGCGGGTGGCGGCTGGACGGCTGCACGCTGGTGGTGACCCTGGAGCCCTGCACGATGTGCGCCGGGGCCGCCGTGCTGGCGCGGGTCGACCGCGTCGTGTACGGCGCCGCCGACGCCAAGGGCGGCGCCGTGGGTTCGCTCTGGGACGTCGTCAGGGACCGCCGCCTCAACCACCGGCCCGAGGTGGTGAGGGGCGTTCTGGCCGACGAATGCGCCGGGGTCCTCACCGATTTCTTCTCCGTCAGACGGATGCGCGAGCAATAGCGGTTATCCGGTAAGCTGCTCCGCGGTGGAGTCGCCTAGTGGCCGAGGGCGCACGCCTCGAAAGCGTGTGATGGGGCAACTCATCCGTGGGTTCAAATCCCACCTCCACCGCCACAGCGAAGGGCTCCCGGCCGTCGGCCGGGAGCCCTTCGGTTTTCCGCTCCCCCGCCCCTCCGGACCTCTCCGGCGGGCGGGCTCAGTCGTCCGGCAGCTCCAGCACCCTGGCGTGCAGGACCGAGCGCTGGTGAAGGGCCGACCGCAGCGCGCGGTGCAGGCCGTCCTCCAGGTAGAGATCACCGTGCCACTGCACCACATGCGGGAACAGGTCGCCGTAGAAGGTGGAGTCCTTGGCGAGCAGTGAGTGCAGATCCAGCACCGCCTTCGTGGTGATCAGGGTGTCGAGCCGGATCTGCCGTGGCGGTATCTGCGCCCACTCGCGGTGCGAGAGGCCGTGGTCCGGGTAGGGCCGTCCGTCGCCGATCATCTTGAAGATCACACTATGTAGTTTATGAGAGTATCGGGCGTCATGCCCGCCGGATGCCCACCCGGCGGTTCGTTTCGCAGGTCACGAGGCCTTTCAGATGTCGCCCGCGAAGGTGTCGCACTTGTTGGGGTCGCCGCTCTCGTAACCGGTGGTGAACCACTTGACACGCTGCGCCGACGTCCCGTGGGTGAACCCCTCGGGGTCGATCCGACCCTGGGTGCGCTTCTGGATGCTGTCGTCGCCGACGGCCGAGGCCGCGCTGATCGCCTCTTCGATGTCGGTCTGGCTGAACGGCTTGGCGAACAGGCCGGTCTCGTAGGCGTTCTTGGCCCAGGCTCCGGAGTAGCAGTCGGCCTGAAGCTCCAGCCGGACCGAGCCGCTCTCCGGTCCCTGCCGGTCCCCCTCCGCCTTGGCGTTGGTGCCGAGGAGGTTCTGCACGTGGTGGCCGTACTCGTGGCCGACGACGTAGGCCTGGGCGAACGGACCGCCCTTGGCCCCGAACCGGCTCTGGAGCTCGTCGAAGAAGCTCAGATCGAGGTAGACCCGCTTGTCGGAGGGGCAGTAGAACGGGCCGACCGAGGCGTCGGCCGCGCCACAGCCCGTGTTGACCTGGCCGGAGAACATCACCGTCTTGGCCGGCGTGTAGTTCTGCACGACCCCGGGCCAGTAGTCCTGGATGCTGTTGACCACGCCGACGATCCGGCACTGCTCCTTCTGGTCGGCGTCCTGGCCGGTCTTGCACTCGGAGGCGAGGTTGGAGCTGGGGTTCACGGGTGCCGGGTCTTCGCCGCCGGTGATGTTCCCGGGGTTGACGCCGAATATCAGAGCCACGATGAGCGCGATGATCCCGGCCGCGCCGCCGCCGACGGCGAGTCCGCCGCCGGGGAAGCCGCCCCTGCCGCCGCTCTCCACCTGTGAGGAGTCGAGCTTGGCGTCATCTCTGAAGTCCATCGCCGGTGTCCCTTCGATCCGCTGGGGAACCTCCCACTGCCCCGGGAAGGGCCGGACATTCCGGTGGAACCGTATGACGACGGGGAGGTCACGGCGTCGCGGCGTCCCCCTCCCCGGCTCCCGCCGCGCTCTCCGGTTCCTCCCCTGCCGCGCCCTGCGGTTTCTCCGCGGCCCGGCGCTCCGCGTGGGAGAGCCACTCCAGATACCACTCGGCGAACGTCATGCGCCCGCCGTCCCCGTCACCGAGGGGCACGACCCCCATCCCGACGGCCCGGACGTCCTCCCATACGGTGCCGCGCTCGGGACCGGTCACCACGAGGAGGGTGTGGTAGCCGCATCCCCGGTCGCTCACGCAGAGGGTGCCCGCGACGAGAGCCTCGTCGAGCTCGTCGAACTCGTCGTCCCAGGCTCCGAAGGCGCGGCGGTACCCCTCCTCGTCCGGGTAGGCGTCCCGGGAGGGCTCCCGCTCGTCGTACTCGTCCAGCGCCCGCTGCGCGTGGTCCGGCCGGAAGGGGCGCCGCAGACGCCCGGCGAGCGCGGCCCGGTTCTCCTCCGGAGGGAGGGCCGGTGGGAACAGCCCGTAGTCGGGGCCGGCCCCGCCCGCGCCGACCTCCATCAGGAATCCGCGGTACTCCCCGGGCAGGCTCGTGCCCAGGGCCGTCTCGATCTCCGCCACCTCGGCCCCGGTGAGCGGGGGCGACAGCTCGAAGCCGTGGCCGTGGCCCTTGAAGAAGGCGCCGAACACCCGGCGCGCTCCCGGGGCGGCGCGCAGGGCGAGCACCCGCTCGCGCACCCCGGCCCACATCGTCGTCACCGGAGGGAAACCACCGATCCGCGGCCTTTCCCGGGAGCCGGTTCCCCCGGAGAACCGGGACGGCCGGCCCGCCGTCGGAACCGCGACCGCGGAAGCCCCGACCCGCTCATGCCCTGCGCCAGGCGGAGAGCAGTTCGTCGGGGCCGTACGCCGCCTGAAGACCGGAACATCGGACCCCGCTGCGGGAGACCGCGACGAGTGGTACCGGCTCACCGGTGATCGCCGCTCGGTGCTTCTGCAGTGCGGCCAGGTCGTGACCGTCGAAGGCGGAGTTCTCCAGCCACTTGATCGAGCCGAGGAAGAGCAGTTCCCTGGCCACCGGCTGTCGGTCGGCGCCCACCAGGTCGATCTCGATGTCATTGCTGCGGGTCCAGTACCCGCCGATCGCCGGAGTGGAGGGCAGGACCCCGTCCGGCAGGAGGCGGGCGAGGGACTCCCGGATGAGGGGTTCGATCGCGCGACCCCGCCAACTCGTCCACTGCTCCTTGATCCGGCTCAGCGTCAGATCTCCCCGCATCCGCTCGATCTCCGCCATGTGCGGATCCAGGAACGTGAGCCAGAAGCGTAGGTAGGGGTCGGCCACTCGGTAGCGACGTTCCTTCGACGGCCTCAGTGAGAGCGGCAGTTCGGCGGCCACGACCCGTTTCTGGATCAGTACGTCAGTGGCTCGGGTGAGAGTGGTGTGGGCGATGCCGCCGGCCGCGCGAGCGATGTTGGTGAAGGCTCGCTCTCCGGAGCCGATGGCCCGCAGGACCTCCCGGCTCATCGCCTGCGGTGGGAACTCCGCGGCGAGTGAACGCTCGGCGGAGACCGACAGCGCCGAGATCGGGTTGTCCAGTGAGTCGCGGAGGAACTCCCAGGCATCCGCTCCGGCCCGCCATTCGGCACAGATCAGGGGGAGACCTCCTGTGATCAGAGCGGCGTCGAACGCGGCTGCCGGTGACAGACCGAGCATCTCGCCGATGTCGGCCGGG
This sequence comes from Streptosporangium sp. NPDC048047, assembly GCF_040653115.1. Lineage (NCBI taxonomy): Bacteria > Bacillati > Actinomycetota > Actinomycetes > Streptosporangiales > Streptosporangiaceae > Streptosporangium > Streptosporangium sp. NPDC048047. Next base: position 63,888 of record NZ_JBEZNH010000010.1, read on the forward strand.
TTCAGGGGTCCCACGACCATTTCCCGGCCACGCTGATGGAGGGGACGGTCGTAACCGCTCAATGCCTCCATCATCGACAGATCGGATCCGACGAGGAGGAGAAGTACCGGTTTGCGGCTGAGCAGCCGGTCCCATGCTCGCTGGAGCATGCCCTCGAAGGCGTCGATGCGGTCCATGAGATACGGGACCTCGTCGATGACGACCACGCTCGGGCTGTCGTCGGGAAGGATCTCCGCGAGGAGCCTGAACGCCGCGTTCCACTGCCCTGGGATCTCCTCCGCGAACAGTCCCCGCTCAGGCAGGGAGGACCTGGCGACGGCGTCGAGCAGCTCTTCCAGCTCGTTCTCCGCGGTGCCGCCCGCCGCGGTGAAGAAGAGGTTCGGCGTCCCGGCTCGTCGGAGGAACTCCTCGACGAGGCTGGACTTACCGATCCGCCGCCTTCCCCGCATGAGGATGCACTGCCCCGGTTTCGGTGACCCGACGGCATCGTGAACCGCCTGCAAGGCGTTGCGGAGTACGGCCAGCTCGCGGTCCCGTCCGATGAAACGGCGCACGACAAGCCTCCTCGTGGGGATGGTATCGGTGGAGATACTATCGCCGTCGATACCATCCTCCTCCTTGGTTTGGGCCGGACGCGAAGCCTCTGACGCTTCGGATGCATACGTATGCGGGAGAAAGTAAGGACGCGTTCGGCACTCCACAGGTGGCGCCAGGCTTCGAAGTGGGGCGGATCCGCCATGAGGCGACTGAGAGCGCGTACGGCCCGGGTCCCGGAGGTGGCGACGCGCTCGCGGTGACGGGTTCATCGGAGTCGGCGGCATGGGCGGACCGGCGGGCGCCGCCGTACGCCGGCGCTTCGCCCACGCCGGGACGATTCCGGTGGATCGTGGCGGAGCGGACCGGCAGGTCTCCGAGGGGGCCGAGCCCTCCGGAGAGGCCGACTGAGACCCGAACTGAGACCGGAACTGAGACCGGAAGCAGAAGAAGCCCGCTCCGAGATGGAGCGGGCTTCCCTGTCGTGGCTGGTGAGCCGTGGCGGAGGATAGGAGATTCGAACTCCTGAGGGGTTGCCCCCAACACGCTTTCCAAGCGTGCGCCCTAGGCCAACTAGGCGAATCCTCCGTGGAGAAGCTTACCGAACTTTCGGAGTGCGATGAACGGATATTCGGTGCCCCGAACACTCCGGTCAGACGTTAGACTGTCCTCGGACCCCTCGCGCGGCGTCATCCTGTGAACCTCCCCAGGGCCGGAAGGCAGCAAGGATAAGCAGGCTCTGGCGGGTGTGCGAGGGGTTCTCTTCGTTTCAGGACCTCTCGCAGGCGGGATCGTCGCATGAGTCTTGCGCTTTACCGCAAGTACCGGCCCGGGACCTTCGCCGAGGTCAAGGGCCAGGAGCACGTCACAGAGCCGCTGCGGCAGGCGCTGCGGAGCGGCCGGATCAGCCACGCCTACCTGTTCAGCGGGCCCAGGGGCTGCGGCAAGACCTCCAGCGCCCGGATCCTGGCCCGCTCGCTGAACTGCGAGCAGGGGCCGACGCCCGATCCCTGCGGAAAGTGCGAGTCCTGCGTCGCGCTGGCCCCCACCGGTCCCGGCCACCTCGACGTCATCGAGATCGACGCCGCCTCGCACGGTGGCGTGGACGACGCCCGCGACCTGCGTGAGCGTGCCTTCTTCGCGCCGGTGTCGGCACGCTTCAAGATCTACATCATCGACGAGGCGCACATGGTGACCCGCGAGGGTTTCAACGCGCTGCTCAAGCTCGTCGAGGAGCCCCCGCCGCACCTGAAGTTCGTCTTCGCGACGACCGAGCCCGAGAAGGTCATCGGGACGATCAAGTCCCGGACCCACCACTACCCCTTCCGGCTGATCCCGCCCGCCGCGCTGCGCGCGCTCATGGAGGAGATCCTCACCGCCGAGAAGGTCCCGTTCGAGCCGGCCGCGCTGCCGCTGGTGCTCCGGGCGGGCGCCGGCTCGGCCCGTGACTCGCTGTCCATCCTCGACCAGCTCTTCGCCGGGTCCGACGAGTCGGGCATCACCTACGCGCGCGCCGTCTCCCTGCTGGGCTACACCGACGGCGGCCTGCTCGACGACGTGGTCGCCGCCTTCGCCGCCCGCGACGGCGCCCGGGTCTTCCAGACGGTCGGCCGGGTGGTCGAGGGGGGCCACGACCCCCGCAGGTTCGCGATGGACCTGCTGGAGCGCTTCCGCGACCTGGTGATCCTGGCCAACGTGCCCGAGGCGGCCGAGAGCGGGCTGCTCGACCGGCCCGCCGACGAGCTCGACCGGCTCCGCGAGCAGGCCGCCTCGATGGGTCCGGCCGAGCTGACCCGCGCCGCCGAGATCTTCAACGCGGGCCTGACCGAGATGCGCGGCGCGGCCTCGCCCCGGCTGATGCTGGAGCTGATGTGCGCCCGGACGCTTCTGCCCGGGACCGGCCGGGACGAGGCGGCGCTGCTGACCCGCCTGGAACGGCTGGAGCGCGGCGGCCTCACGGCGGCTCCCGCCGTCCCCGCCGTCGGCGTCCCGCCCGTGCGGGCGGTCGCCTCCCCAGCGGTCGCCTCCCCGGGGGACGCGTCGCCGGCGGCTCCGGCCGCGGTGGGCCTCTCCGCGGCGGCCCAGGCCGTGCCGTCCGCGCAGTCCCCGGTCCCGCCGCCCGCGCAGGCTCCGGCGTCCTCCGCCGGTACGGCTCCCGCCCCGGCGCAGCGGCCCCGCGCGGACGAGGACTGGCCCGCCGTGAACAGGCCGGGCGCCCCGGTGGCGGAATCCCAGGCCACCGCGGCGCCGATGGCCCCGGCCCCCTCGACGGCTCCGGCCGCCGACGCGGTGACCGGTACGGGGGCCGCGGCGGTGCAGCAGGCGTGGCCGCAGGTGCTCGCCGCCCTGAAGCGGCGCAGCATCGTCGTCTGGGCGAACGTGAACACCAACGCCCAGGTCGTGGGGGTCGAGGGGAAGCTCGTCACGCTCGGGTTCGCCCAGGTCGGCGCGATGCGCAACTTCACCGGCGGCGGCAAGGACGTCGTCGTCGCGGCGGCCCTCCAGGACGTCCTGAGCGGCTCCTGGAAGGTCGAGGCCGTCGTGGTGGGCGGCGGCCCGCCCGGCGGCGCCCGCCCCCCGGCGGGCCCGCCGCCCCAGCCGGTCCAGCCCGCCCCGCAGCCGGCCCGGCCGGGCCAGGACCCCGCCCCGGGGCCGGCTCCGGGATCCGCCCCGGGTCCCGCGCAGGGACCGGCTCCGGGGGCCGGCTCCGCGCAGGTCCCGGCTCCGGGGGCCGGCTCCGCGCAGGTCCCGGCGGCCCGGCAGGCCCCTCCCGCGCGCCGGTCCTCCCCGCCCACCGACGACTCGTGGCCGGACGCGCCGCTTCCCGACGACCCCGGCTCACCGCCCTCCCCCGCCCCCGGTCTCGCCGCCGCCCGCTCGGCCGCGAGGGCGGCGGCGCAGACGGGCCCGAGAGCCGGCGGCGCCAGGCCCGCCTGGCCGGACAAGGTGCCGGGGCGCGGCCCCGCGCCGGACGGCGACGAGGTCGACCCGCTGAACGACGCGGACGCCGACGTCGACGCGCTGACCGGCATGGCGCTCATCCAGCGTGAGCTGGGCGGTCAGATCATCGAGGAGATCGACCACACCTGACGCGCGACGCCGCGCCGTACAGAAGCCGTACAGGGCCGTACGGGCAGGAGCCGTGCGGAGCAGGGCCGTGCGGAGCCGGCGCGGGGAAGATGCGCGGGGTTATTGAACAAATGCAATGTGTGACGGGCCCGGGTCCGGTTAAATTTCCGTCAACACGTCGCCGTACGCGGCCGATCCGGTGCGTGTCATGTCGGGTCCCGGACGTCTGGAGGGGGGCCGGGACCCGACGGGGGATTTAGTCGCTTCCTCCGGGGAACACGTGCCCGGGCCAGTGCAACAGCCGGTCCGGACCCCGTAGGCTCGTGACGACTGACGTCACGGACGAGGAGCACACGACGGTGAACCCAGGGGATGTAAACCTGCAGCAACTGCTGGAGCAGGCGCAGCTCATGCAGCAGCAGCTCGTCAGCGCCCAGCAGGAGCTGAACGACGCCCAGGTGGAGGGCTCGGCGGGCGGCGGGCTCGTCGTGGCCACGGTCAACGGCAGCGGCGAACTGCTCGAACTGAAGATCAGCGCGGAGGCCGTCGACGCCGGCGACCGCCAGGAGACGGCCGACACGATCGCCGATCTGGTCATCGCCGCCATCCGGGACGCCGTGCGCTCGGCGGCCGACCTCCAGCAGGAGAAGCTCGGGCCGCTCGCGCAGGGCCTCGGCGGCGGGGGCGGCCTCGGCCAGCTTCCCGGATTCTGAAGCCATGTACGAAGGGGTCCTCCAGAACCTGATCGACGAGCTCGGCATGCTGCCGGGCGTCGGTCCCAAGAGCGCGCAGCGGATCGCGTTCCACCTGCTGGCAGCGGAGCCCGCCGACGTCAAGCGGCTCGCCCACGCCCTGCTGGAGGTCAAGGACAAGGTCCGCTTCTGCCGTGTCTGCGGCAACGTGGCCGCCGAGGAGGAGTGCCGGATCTGCCGTGACGCCCGGCGCGACACCCACGTCATCTGCGTCGTGGAGGAGTCCAAGGATGTGGTGGCCATCGAGAAGACCCGTGAGTTCCGTGGCCGCTACCACGTGCTCGGCGGGGCGATCAGCCCGATCGACGGGATCGGCCCCGACGATCTGCGCATCCGGGAACTGATGACGCGCCTGGCCGACGGCCGGGTGACGGAGCTGATCATCGCCACCGACCCTAACCTGGAGGGGGAGGCGACGGCGACGTACCTCGCCCGTCTGGTGAAGCCGATGGGTCTGAAAGTCACACGACTCGCCAGCGGCCTGCCCGTGGGCGGTGACCTCGAGTACGCCGACGAGGTCACCCTGGGCCGCGCGTTCGAAGGAAGAAGGCTGCTGGATGTCTGACGCATGGGCCGCTCTGGCCGACCGGATCGCCGTCCACGCGCGTGACTACATCGACGGGCTGACCCGGCTGGCGGGCGGCGAGGGCGGCGACGCCATCCTGCCGCTGCTGCTGGTGGAGGTGGCCCAGGTCAGCTCGGCCGGGGCCCAGCTCGGCGCCTGCCAGGACGTGATCCTGTCGGGCAACTGGGAGCCGCACCTGAGCGAGGACCCCGACGTCGACGGCGTCCGCACCGACCTCGCCGAGCGCCTGGGCCCGGTCGACGACTACGCCGAGGTCTTCGACCCCTACAAGGACACCTCGGTGACGCCCTACCGGCTGTCGGACGACCTGACCGCGGTGGCCGCCGATCTCATCCACGGGCTCCGGCACTACCAGGCGGGCCGTCCGCTGGAGGCGCTGTGGTGGTGGCAGTACTCCTACTTCAACACGTGGGGCAACCACGCGGGCGCCGCCCTGCGGGCACTCCAGGCGCTCGTCGCGCACACGCGCCTCGATGTGGCGGAGGAGCGTACCACGGTCTGACTGTCCACATGGTGGTCAGGCCCGAGAGAGCTCGACGGGGCGCAAGTAGACTGTGGACTCCACAGCCCCAGATTGCTTCGGAGAGATCTCGTGGCGCTCGTTGTACAGAAATACGGTGGTTCGTCCGTCGCCGACGCGTCCTGCATCAAGCGGGTCGCGCAGCGGATCGTCGCGACGAAAAAAGCCGGCAACGACGTCGTGGTGATCGTCTCGGCGATGGGCGACACCACCGACGAACTGCTGGACCTCGCCCAGCAGGTCTCGCCGCTGCCCCCGGGCCGCGAGCTCGACATGCTCCTCACCTCCGGTGAGCGCATCTCGATGGCGCTGCTGGCGATGGCGATCGCCAACCTCGGCCACGAGGCCCGGTCCTTCACAGGCTCCCAGGCCGGTGTCATCACCGACTCCTCCCACGGCCGCGCGCGCATCATCGACGTGACGCCCGGCCGGATCCAGGAGGCCCTCGGCGACGGCCAGATCGCGATCGTGGCGGGATTCCAGGGAGTCTCCCAGGACACCAAGGACATCACCACGCTCGGCCGGGGCGGTTCCGACACGACCGCCGTCGCCCTCGCCGCCGCGCTGGAAGCCGACGTCTGCGAGATCTACACCGACGTGGACGGCGTCTTCACCGCCGACCCGCGCATCGTCCCGGCCGCCCGTAAGATCCCCAGGATCTCCTATGACGAGATGATGGAGATGGCGGCCTGCGGGGCGAAGATCCTGCACCTCCGCTGCGTGGAGTACGCGCGCCGGTTCGACCTGCCGATCCACGTCAGAAGCTCGTTCAGCACCAAGGAAGGCACGTGGGTCGTCTCCGACCCCGACAGTGAGGGAACAGAGATGGAGCAGCCGATAATCTCCGGCGTCGCGCACGACCGGAGCGAGGCCAAGATCACCGTTGTCGGGGTGCCCGACAAGGTCGGCGAGGCTGCCACGATCTTCAAAACGCTGGCGGACGCTGAGATCAACATCGACATGATCGTGCAGAACGTGTCGGCGGCGGCGACCGGCCGTACGGACATCTCCTTCACACTGCCCACGACCGACAGCTCCACGGCGCTGACCGCTCTGAAGAAGATCCAGGACCGCATCGGGTTCGAGTCGCTGCTCTTCGACGACCAGATCGGCAAGGTGTCGCTGATCGGCGCGGGCATGCGCTCACACCCCGGCGTCACCGCGACGTTCTTCGCCGCCATCGCCGACGCGGGGGTGAACATCGGGATGATCTCCACTTCGGAGATCCGCATCTCGGTGGTCGTCGGGCAGGACGAGGTCGACGCGGCGGTCACCGCCGCGCACCACGCGTTCAACCTCGACGCCGACCAGGTCGAGGCAGTGGTCTACGGAGGTACCGGACGATGAGCCGCAAGCCGACCCTCGCCCTGATCGGCGCGACCGGTGCGGTGGGCACCGTCATGCGCGACATCATCTCCCAGCGGGAGGACGTCTACGGCGAGATCAGGCTCGTCGCGTCCGCCCGGTCGGCCGGGAAGGTCCTCCGGGTCCGCGGCGAGGACGTGGTCGTCCGGGAGCTGGCCCCCGAGGTCTTCGACGGCGTCGACATCGCGATCTTCGACGTGCCGGACGAGGTCTCCGCGATGTGGGTGCCGGTCGCGGCCGAGCGCGGCGCGATCGTCATCGACAAGTCCGGGACCTTCCGGATGGACCCCCAGGTGCCGCTGGTCGTGCCGGAGGTGAACCCCGAGGCCGCGCGGGAGCGGCCGCTGGGCGTCATCTCCACCCCCAACTGCACCACGCTGTCGATGATGGCCGCGATGGGCGCGCTGCACGCCGAGTACGGCCTGCGCGAGCTGGTGGTCGCCTCCTACCAGGCGGTCTCCGGCGCGGGCGTGGCGGGCTCGGCGCGCCTCTACGACGAGGTAGAGGCCCTGGCCGGCGACCGGACGGTCGGGCAGACCGCCGGCGACGTGCGCAAGGCCCTGCAGAACGCGCTGGGCGAGGCCGAGTCGCCGTTCCCGGCCCCGGTGGCGTTCAACGTCGTGCCGTGGGCGGGCTCGCTCAAGGACGGAGGCTGGGCCTCCGAGGAGCTCAAGCTCCGCAACGAGTCCCGGAAGATCCTCGGGATCGACGACCTGAAGGTCTCGGCGACCTGCGTGCGGGTGCCGGTGATCACGACCCACTCGCTGGCCGTGCACGCGACCTTCGAGCGCGAGATCACCGTCGCCGACGCCCACCGGATCCTGGAGGCCGCGCCCACCGTGGTCGTCATGGACGACCCGGCCAACGGCGTCTTCCCGACCCCGGCCGACGTCGTCGGCACCGACCCGACCTATGTCGGCCGGATCCGCCAGGCGCTCGACTTCCCGAACACCCTCGACCTGTTCGTCTGCGGGGACAACCTCCGCAAGGGCGCGGCCCTGAACGCCGCGGAGATCGCCGAGCTGGTCGCGGCCGAGTTCGCCTGACCCGTCAGACCCGTCAGACCCGTCGGACCGGTCCGGCCCGTTCGGATCCGGCCGGTCCGGTCCGTTCGGATCCGGCCGGTCCGGTCGTCACCGCCTCCCGTCGTACGGCTCGCCGTACGACGGGAGGCGGTCCGCCGTACGGCGGAAGGCGGCCTGACCTGCGGCGGGTGGCCGTCGCTCGCCGGTCACGATGTCAGGGCCCGCGGCGCCGGGGTGCCGTGGCGGTCGTCGCGTGGCGGTGTCCACGGGCGGCGGCGGTCGCGGTGCCCGGGGGTGCGGGTCCTGTGCTTTCATGCGTCCCGGGCGCCGGAGAAGGCGTCACGGCGTCCCGGTGTCGAAGAACAGGATGTCCCAGTGGTCCAGCTCGCGGGCGTAGAGGGCGTTCGGCGCCCGGTAGAGCGGAGCGCCGTCGTCGCGGATGCCGTCGAACGGATAGTGCCGGGTGATGTAGTCGTTGACGCATGAATTCGGCTGGATGTCCAGCTTGTAGCCCTTGGCGTGGCTGTAGCGGCCGGGGGCGTGGCCGACCTCGGTGCCGCCGGTGATGACGATCGGGCAGCCGCTCGCCCGTCTCAGTGCGATCACGGAGGTGACGGTGGTCCTCCGTACGGTGTCCAGCGAGGTGCAGTGCCCCACCGTGCGGTCCACACATCCCCCGGTGGACTTCCAGGACAGGCCCGAGCGTTTCAGCCGGTGCGCGGCCTGGGTCTGGGTGAGCCGTACGGGCAGCACGCGCGTGGTCTTCGCGCTCGTGGTCCGGACACTCGCCGCCTCCGTGCGCGCGGCCGGTTTCGCCTCGGCCGCGGTCTTCGCCGCGGGAGCGCGCCCGGAACCCGTGGCCGGTTTCGCCTCCGTCGCGGTCTTCGCCCCGGTCTTCGCCCCGGTCTTCGCTACGGGTTTCGCCACGGGAGCGGCCTCGGTGCCGGTGGCCGGTTTCGCCGCCGCGCGTTTCACCGCCGTCGCGGTTTTCGCCGCCGGGACATTCCTGGCGCCCGTGGCCGATTCCGCCTCGGCCGTGGTCTTCGTCGCCGTGCTCCTCGCCTCGGTTGCGGGCTTCACCGCCGGGGCGCCCTTCGTGCCAGGGGCGGTCCTCTCCGCGAGGGCGGTCTTCCTCGGGGCGATGGCCCCCCTCACGGGGGTCGTCCTCGCGCTCCCGGCGTCCTGCCTCACAGGAACGGCCTTCGTGCCCTCGGCGGCCTTCGTGCCTTCGGCGGTCCTCCGCGCAGAGACGGCCTTCTGCGCCGAGACGGCCTTCTGCGCCGAGACGGCCTTCTGCGCCGAGACGGTCCGGCGCGCCGAGACGGCTTTCGCGCCCGCCGCGACCTTCGCTCGTCCGGCGGCCCTCGTCGCCCTCGCGGTCTTCGTCACCGCCCGCACAGCCGCCCTGGTGCTCGCGGTCCTGGCGCCTCGCGCCCTCGGGGACCTCGGGTCGGCGGCCAGATCGTCCGACGTCGATTCCATGTCCGCGGTCGATCCCGTGTCCGCGGCTGTTCCGGTGTCCGCGGTCGACCCTGTTTCCGCAGCCGACTCGGCGCCGACGGTCCACGCGCCCGCCACCGCCCCCATGCCCGCCAGTGTCCCCATGCCCGCGCCCGCCGACGCTCCGGCACCCGCCATCGGCCGGTCGGCGGTCAGCGGTCCCGTGAGGACGGGCGGTATCGCGGCGGTCAGCGGGCTCAGGAGGGCGGGTGACCCCGCGGTGATCAGCGGACCCGTCGCCGTCAGCGGATCCGCCACCGTGGGCGAACCTGACATCATGAGCGGGTGTGCCGCCGTGACAGGGCCCGCGTCCATCAGCGGGTCCGCGGCCACGAGACCGGCCGGGCGTGTGACGGCTCCGGCGGCGCTTCCCGCGGTCACCGTGGTGAGCGCCGCGGGCAGAACCAGAAATGCTCCGGACGCGAGCCAGGAGGCGCCACGTCTACGGGGAGGTGCTCCCATTCTTCATCCCTTGTCGCGGGAGCCCTTCCGCCAAGGGGTTCAATCCCACGATCGAACTGGTACGACTCCTCAGAAAGTCTCGAATTTGCCCTTTAATGGTGATCATCGTGCGGCTCGATGACCTGACCCGTTCGCCCGCCGGGTCGTGGATCAACAACGGGGTCACGGGGTCGTACAGTGACGAACGTGGCTGAGCCGACCCAGAGAAGCCGAGGATCAGACAAGACCCGTGAAGTCATCGTCGAGACGGCCCTGCGGCTGTTTCGCGAACGGGGATACGAGGCCACGACGATGCGGGCCATCGCCGCCGAGGCCGGCGTCTCGGTGGGGAACGCCTACTACTACTTCGCCTCCAAGGAGGCCCTCGTCCAGGTGTACTACGACCGGGCACAGGACGAGCACGAGACGGCGTGCGAGGAGGTGCTGCGCCGGGAGAGCGCCTTCGCCGCGCGGCTGAGCGGCGTGCTGCGGGAGTGGGTGCGGGTCTCCGAGCCGTACCACGAGTTCGCGGTGAAGTTCTTCAAGCACGCGGCCGAGCCGAACAACCCCCTCAACCCCTTCAGCGCCGAGACCTCGCCCGCCCGGGACTCCTCGATCGCCGTCTACCGCACGGTGGTGGAGGGTTCGGCCGAGCGCATGGACGCCGAGCTGCGGGCCGAGCTGCCCGAGCTGCTGTGGCTGCTGTCGATGGGGGTCGTGCTCTTCTGGGTGCACGACACGTCGGAGGGGTGCCGGAGGACGTACCGCCTCATCGAGCTGGTCGTCCCGCTGGTGGACCGCCTGGTCGGGCTCTCCCACCTGCCGGGTCTGCGCGGCGTCGCCCGCGACTTCATCGCGGGGCTCCACGAGCTGCGGGCGTGACCTCGTAGCGGAGGTCCATGTCCTTCCCGCGGAGCTCTGTCATGGGTCCGCGGCCTTCCCGCGTGATCTCGTCACGGGGTCCGCGGCCTTCTCCTGCGGTCTCGTCGCGGGAATTCACGGATTCCGCGTACGACGGCGGGCCCGAACCCGAGAATTTCAGTAATCGATTCATTACCCTCGGTAGTTATTCTCATGACTACTCCGAGGGGGTCCCATGGCCTGGGTAACCGTCCTGGTGGTCTCGACCACCGCCGTCACGCTGCTCACGCTTCTCGCGCTTCGCCGGAGAGGCAGGCCGGACGAGGAGCGGGGGGCGACGTCGGTCGACTTCTCCGCCAACCTCGCCCTCGCCGTCTATCTCCTCGTGCTGGCCTACGCCGCGGTGCTCTGCCGCGACGCGATCTCCACCTCGCAGGCCGACGTCCAGGCGGAGGCGGAGACCCTGACCGAGATGTACTGGTCGGTGGCCCCGATCCCCGAGGCGGCGCAGATCCGGACCCAGATCCGCGAGTACTCGGCGCAGAGCGCCAACCTCGACTGGCCGTTGATGGCCGAGGGCGAGATGTCCCCCGTCCCGTCGAGGATCCTCGAGGACATGCGTGCCGCGACCCTCCGGCTCCGGCCGGCCGGGAAGGAGGCCGAGAGCCTCCGCCAGGACGCGCTCCTCCGGGCCTCCGAGGTCGCGCACGCGCGCGCCGTACGCGCCGACGACGCCGAGGGCGGTCTGGAGAGCATCTTCGTGATCTCGATGATCGTCTCGGGGGCACTGGTCATCGCGCTGCCCTGGACGCTCGGGATGAGGCCCACGCGTCAGTCCGTGATCAGCGACGCCGTACGGGTGGGCGTGGTGGTCATCGGCATCGGCTTCATCATGCTGATCAGCCATCCCTTCACCGGGATCGGCGCGGTCGGGCCCGACGCCCTGCGGACCGCCCAGCATCAGTACGACCGGATCGACGGGCAGTTCCCGCAGCCCTCGCAGGGGTGAGCGAGGCGCCGTCCGGGCTCGCCGCCGGGGTCACCGCCCCGGCGGCGGCCTGTTTCCGTGTGTGCTCCCCGGTGTCCGCTCAGCGACGGGAGCGGCTCTTCAGCGCGGCGGCGGCGCTCACCGAGATGACACCGGTGAAGACCACCAGGATGACCAGCCTGCGGTCGGTGCCCCGGCGCCGGTCGGCGAAGCGGTCCAGCACCATCGGCCTGCGCGCGGCCAGGGGTGCGAAGGAGGGTACGGCCGGCCGGGGCGTGGCGGACGGCGACGGGGTGGGCTCGGGCGCCTCCGGCGGGACGACGGCCTGGCGGAAGCGCACGGCGGGCTCGACTGGCCGGGGCTCGGGCCGCCGCGGCGGATGGGAGGGCGGGGCGGGGGCCCGCGTCTCCGGTGGCTCCGGCGAGGCTGGTGGCTCCGGTGGGTCCGGCACGGCGGGCATCACCGGCACCGCCGGCGTCACCGGAGCCACCGGGGTCGGGACGGGTGGCGCCGGAGGCGCGGGCTCCGCGGGCTCCGGAACCGGAACGGGCGGTTCAGAGGGCCGTACAGGACTCGGAACGGGGTGCGCCGGGACGATGACCGGGGGGCAGGGCTGCGGGCACGCCCCGCATGTCCCCAGGCGTACGCCCAGGATCACCTCCACGAGACCCGGCCCCACGCTCACCCGTGCCGGGCCGTTCGGGTCGCTCCCCACGCTCACCCGCGCCGGGTCGCTCGGGTCGCTCCCCACGCTCACCCGCGCCGGGCCGTTCGCATCGTTCCCGCCGTTCGCGTCAGGCGGGCCGGTCGGAGTGTCCCGCCCCGGAACGCCCGATCGTGCGGCGGCGGCCGCGCAGTACGGCCGAGCGGCGGTGCCGGGCAGGCCGCCAGGCCGCGCTCCGGCGGCCGCGTCACCGGCCCAGGCCGGTGCGAGAGCCGCCAGGCAGGCCGCGGCGGCCACCGAGACCGCCGCCCGTGGCCCGCGTCCTCGTCTTCCGTGCCGTCTTCCGTGCCACTTCGTCGTCACCATAACGTTCTAACATCTCACTCAGTGTCACGGAGGGGTAAACGGCCACCCCGGGAAGATCTTCTCCGGTCGTCGGCCGTACGGCCGAGGCGGGCGGACGGTTGACGGGGCCCGGGGCCGATGCGGCAAGCTGTTTCAGAACATCATTCTAGTAACCGCGGAGGCGGCATGATGGCCACGGGCACACGGTGGGGAATGACGCTCCCCTTCTCGGACCGCACACTCGCCGGGTCGCGGGAGTTGGTGGCCGAGCTGCCGAAGCTCGGCTACACCGACGTCTGGTCCGCCGAGGTGAACGGCGCCGACGGCTTCGTGCCGCTGGCGCTGGCCGCCGAGTGGGCCCCCGGCGTACGGCTCGGCAGCGCGATCGTCCCCGTCTCCACCCGTGGGCCCGGCCTGCTGGCGATGTCGGCCGCCACGCTCGCCGATCTCGCCCCGGGGCGGTTCGTCCTGGGCATCGGGGCCTCCTCCCCCGTCATCGTCGAAGGCTGGAACGCCGGAGAGTTCACGAAGCCGTTCGCCAGGACGAGAGACACGCTCCGCTTCCTGAGGGCGGCGCTGTCCGGCGAGAAGGTCACCGAGCGGTACGAGACGTTCGAGGTCAGGGGTTTCCGGCTGGAGCGCGCCCCCGAGACGCCACCGAAGATCGTCCTCGCCGCGCTGCGGCCCCGCATGCTCCGCCTGGCCGCCGCCGAGGCCGACGGCGCGATCACGAACTGGCTCTCGCCGCAGGACGTCCGGAAGGTCAGGGCGGAGATCGGCCCGGACGTCGAGCTGATCGCCCGGCTGTTCGTGTGCGTCAGCGAGGACGCCGCCCGGGTGCGCGAGTTCGCCCGCCGCATGCTCGCCGGATACCTGACCGTCCCGGCCTACGCGGCGTTCCATGAATGGCTGGGGCGCGGTGAGACGCTGCGCCCGATGCGCGAGGCGTGGGCGGCCGGCGACCGGAAGGGGGCACTGCGCGCCATCCCGGACGAGCTCGTGGACGCGCTCGTGGTGCACGGCGACGCGGCGACGTGCCGGGCCAGGATCCGCGAGTACGTGGACAACGGGCTCACCACCCCGGTGCTCGCGCCGATCCCGGTGGGCGGGGTCCCGCTGGAGCGGGCCGTACGGGAGCTGGCGCCGGCCGGGGACTGACGGGGCACGATCTCCGCCGCGGAGGCGGGGGTGGGGGGAACGGAGTGGAGGCGAGGGACGGAGGCGGGGCGCCGGATCCCGGGAGCCTGAGCCGGGGAATCGTGAGGTCCGCGTACGGGACGGGACCGCGCGGGAACCGGCCGGAGGAATCACGCGTTATATCGTGTGGCGGCCGGGTAGATGACCCCCGCCAGAAGAGCGTGCTTCCGAGGAGGTTCCCCCATGGCGAAGGCGGCGCGTGCGGCACAGGCGTGGCGGGTCTACAGGCAGGTGTCCGGGCCGGGTTCCCCCGGCGTCGCCACCCGCCTGCGCGCGGTGCCGAAGATGATCGGCGCGGTCATGCGCGGTCAGTATCCGGGCATGACCAAGGGCAAGCTGGCGATGCTGGGTCTCGGCGTCGCCTACATCATCTCTCCCATAGACCTCGTCCCGGACTTCCTGGCGCTCATCGGGGTCGCCGACGACTTCGGCGTCTTCCTGTGGCTGATGGGCTCCCTGCTCGGCGAGAGCGGCCGCTACGTCGACTGGGAGCGGCACGGCGTCAGGGCGTTCCCGTCCGCGACGGGTCCGTTCCCCCACGGACGGCGCGACTGAGCCGGCCCGTCACGCGGACCGGAGCCGTTCCGTCCCGAGCCGGGCCCGCGAGGGCGGCGGGTGACAGAGCCTGAAGCTGCGCCGCCCTGAGCCGGGCCCGCGATGGCGGCGGGACAGGACCTAGAGCTGCTCCATCCTGAGCCAGGCCCGCGAGGGCAGCGGGTGGCCGAACAGGCGGGCGGCGTTGCCGTAGGCCACCCGGGCGATGTCGGCGGGCGGCAGCCTGCCCAGGCCCGTCGCGACGGCCTGCTGGGTGTCGGGCCAGGTGGAGTCGGAGTGCGGGTAGCCGCTCTCCAGCAGCACGTGCTCCAGGCCGACGGCCAGGCGCACCCCCGACAGGGCGTGGTCGTTGAGCGTGCCGAAGTAGAAGTTGCGGCGCAGCACCTCGCTGGGCTTCAGGCCGCCCTCCCACTGCGCCTCGCCCGCCACCGGGTGGTCCAGCGCGTAGTCGGCCCGCTCGGCGAGCATGGGCAGCCAGCCCACGCCGCCCTCCACGATCAGGATGCGCAGGGCCGGGAACCGCAGCGGGACGCCCGACCAGAGCCAGTCGGCGCAGGCGAACATGGCGCTGGCCGGCATCAGCGTGGTGATCGCCTCGATGGGGGTGTCCGGGGACGGCACCGGGGCCCACGAACCGGCCCCGGCGTGCAGGCAGACGACGGTGCCGGTCTCCTCGCACGCCTGGAAGAACGGGTCCCAGTGGTCGCTGTGGACGGACGGCAGGCGCAGCCGGGTGGGGAACTCGGGGAAGAGCACGGCCTTGAAACCTCGGGCCGCGTTGTCGCGGACCTCCTTGGCGGCGATCTCGGGATCGGCCAGCCAGGGAAGCTGCAGGGCGATGATCCGCTCGGGGTAGGTGCCCGCCCAGACCTCCACGTGCCAGTCGTTCCAGGCCCGCGTGACGGCCAGGCCCAGCTCCTGGTCGCGGGTCTTGGCGAAGAGCATCCCGGACTGCAGGGCCAGCATGCCGGGGAAGCACAGCGACGCCCAGACCCCGGCGCGGTCCATGTCGTCGATCCTGGCCTCGATGTCGTGGCAGCCCGGCCGCATGTGCTCGAAGCGCACCGGGTCGAGCGTCCACTGCTCCCGGGGCAGGCCCGCGCCCACGTCGAGACCCGCGCACGGGTAGGTCGCGCCGCCGTACCGCCAGACCTGGTGTCCGGCCTCGGTCTCCACGACCTTGGGGGCGAGCTCGGCGTACTTGCCGGGAAGCCGGCCCTCGAACATGTCCGGCGGCTCGATCAGATGGTCGTCGACCGAGATGATCACATAATCCCGCCGCCTGGGCTCGGGGTCGGGGAGCAGCGGCGTCGTCACGCGGTAAACCGTACGTCCCCGCCATAACACTGGACAAGCCGGAGGGTCACGGTTTGACGCGCGTGGTCCGAAAGCCCGCGCCGGGGTCATGACCTCGCGACTTCGCGGGGTGGCGCGCAGGGGCTCGGCCGGGCCCGGCCGAGCCTTCCGGCCCTCGCGCCCCGGGCCCGGGACCGCCGTCCGGGGGATGGCAGCGGCCCCGGGAGGGCGGGCCCGCCGATGAGGGTGCCACTCGTGGCGGGCCCTGGGGAATGCCCCTACCCGTAGATCGTCGGGATAACGGCATTCCCCGAAAAAGATCCGTTCCGCGCTGAACGGGCGACGAGAGCCGGTGGAGCAACGGGTGAGCCTGACAAGCGGGACGGGGCAGGGACCGGCGGGGCGAGGTGGGGACCGGCGGGGCGAGGTGGGGCCAGGCGGGACGGGGCGAGGTGGGGACCGGCGGGGCGGGGCGGGGGTGCGGGTCCGCCGGCCGTAACCTGTCCGGCGGGTCCGAGAGCGGGAGGGGCGGCATGCCGACGGTGGTTCCGGCGCGGGACGGTCTGGAGTACGGCGCGCGCCTGGTGCTGCTGTTCGTCCTCGCGCTGTCCTTCGTCGTCGTCCTGGCCGACCAGGACCTGCCGCGCCGTGACGCCGAGGAGCTCATCGCGGACCTGCGCGCGGGGAGGGTCGCCACGGTCGTCTACGACCGTGACTGGCCGGCCTACGGCACCCTGACGTGGTCACGCGGCCCGCTGTCCTGGACCCAGGCCACCCACCGCCAGCCGGACGACGTCTGGGACCACCGGACGGGTGAGCTGGTCCGCCCGGCCCTGGAGCGCCGCCAGGGCGCGTTCCTGGCCCGGGTGCGCGCCGCCGCGGGCCCGTCGGTGGAGATCGTGCGTGGCGGGCCCGCGTGGCTCCGAACGGGCTCACCGGCCTACGCGCGGTGGTGGCCGCCGTTCGCGCCGTTCGCGGTGGCGGCCGAGATGCTGGTGTGGATGATGATGCTCGCCCGCGGGGACCACCGCCTCGCCGGCCGCCGGGCGTGGTTCTGGATCCTGCTGGCCGGTGGTTCGCCGCTCTACGCGCTGCTGGAGCCGTACCCGCTGTGGCGCCGGCCGTACGAGGTGCTGCCGGCGCGTGCGAGGCTCGGCGGCCCGGCGGCGTTCACCCTCGCCGTGACCGCCATGCTCACCCTGACGATGCTGACCACCCCCGCCTGATCGCCCCCAACGGGCGGGCCGCTGAGGTAGTAAGGAAGGATGATCCCCTTTCCTGCCGAGGTGCGGGAAGGCTGGCGGATCGCCGGCCTGGCCGTCCGGATCGTGCTGCTGGCGGTCCTCCTCACGGGCGCGCTGGTGGCGGTGCTGAGCTACGCGCCCACCGCGCGGACCCTGACCGATTTCCGCGCCGCCGTGGCCGCGGACCGGGTGTCGGCCGTCCTCTACCGGGAGCACGGCGGCCTGATCAGGGAGGTCAGGTGGTCCGAGGGACTCCTCGTCTGGCACCAGGTCGTCGACCTGCCGGTCTCCCGCGGGAAGCAGGGGTACGCCGCGGCCGAGTTCTGGCCGGAGATCTCCAGGGTTCCCCCGCGGGCGGTGTCCTCCTTCGGCGACCGGGACGACCCGTCGGGGATCCTCCCCGACTGGCCGTTCCGGGTCCTTCGGTACGGCGGCATCCCCTGGCTCGCGGGCGCCTGGGGGATCTCTTTCCTGATCATGCTCGGCTCGATGCCCCGGCTGGCCAGTCGGTGGGCGTGGATCTGGCTGTTCACCGTGGGCCAGGTCGGCGCGATCGGCTTCCTGCTGCTGGAGCCCCGGCCGCTGTGGTTCCGGGGCGACCGGCAGCCCGCGCCGGTGACGAGGATGAGCGGCTGGCAGGGCTTGGCGATGTCGATCGGCCTGGCGCTCGCCGCCGTGCTCGTCGCGATGGGCGTCGGCATGCTGGCGAGACTGCTGCTGGGCTAGGTCCCGTGGGCCGCCTGACCGGCCGCGGCAGGCGAAAAGGTCCACGGAACGGAACCCGGGCCCGCCCGGGGAGGCGGCCGGGCGCCGATGGGCGTGGGAGCCGGTCAGGCGTCGATCGGTTCGGCGGGCTCCTTCGTGTCCCGCTCCGATCCGTCCGCCGTCCGGCCGGCACGGATGTCGGCGGCCTCGCGGCGGATCAGCAGGATCCAGCCGCCGATCGCGACGGCGATGAACAGCCACCACTGCACGCCGTACGCGAGGTTGAGACCGCCGCCCTCGCCGACGTCCGGCGCGGGCACCGGGACGGGCGCGGCGGCCGCCCGGGGGGACTGGTCGGTCAGCTCCACGAACCCGCCGTAGAGCCGGTACGGCAGGCCGTCGCCGATCCGGCCGGTGTCGATCAGCATGACCTGGCCCGGGGGAAGTCCGGGCCGGTCCTTGATGCCGCTGGTGTCCTGGGTCTCGGCGGGGCGCAGCCGTCCGGTGACGGTCACCCGGCCCGGCGCGGGGGGCGGGACGTCGGGTACGGCGTCGGCCGACGCGCCGGCCTTGACCCAGCCCCGGTTCACCAGCACGGCCTGGCCGTCGCCGGTGACCAGCGGGGTGAGGACGTAGAAGCCGAGCACACCCTCCTGGGGGCGGCGGCGCACCAGGAGCTGGTGGGCCGTGTCGAACGCCCCGGTGGCCGTGACGATGCGGTACTTGTCCTGGGCGCGCACGGCTCCGCCGGGCGTGGTCAGCCGGTCCACGGGCACCGGGCCGGCCGCCAGGTTGGCGGTGGCCTGGTGGCTGGTGGTGGACCGCTCCTCGTAACGCCCGAACTGCCACCGGCCCAGGAACACGAAGGCGGGTATGACCAGCAGCACCACCACGTGCAGGGCGATCCAGCGAGGGGTCAGAAGAAACCGGTACACGCATTCAGGGTAGGCACCGCGGGCACCGCCCCGTCCTTCCGGGTGGGGTGGTGACGTGGGACAGGCGGGGCGGCGGTGTGGGGTGACGGCTCGGCACGGCGGCGATTCGGGATGGCGGCACGGGGCGGTGACTCCGGGCGGCGGTGCGGCACGGTGGCGTGGGACGGCGGCTTGGTGCCGTGAGGCGGAGGGGTGGCACGGCGGCGATTCGGGATGGCGGCTTGGTGCCGTGAGGCGGAGGCGTTAGGATCGGCCGGGCCGGAGCCGTTTCCCGAATCGTTTGCGGAACAAGGTTCTGTTGCCGCACCATGGAATCCGTGAAGACTGCCAAGAGCGGACGTGACGGCCGCTCCCGCATCATCGAGGGCGCCCTGCGGCGGTTCAGCCAGGACGGCGTGTCGGCCACCACTCTGGCCAGCCTCCGCGACGAGAGCGGCGTCAGCGTCGGAAGCTTCTACCACCACTTCGCCAGCAAGGAACACGTCTTCGGCGTGCTCTACGCCGACACCCTGCGCATGTACCAGGAGGCGTTCCTCGCCGAGCTGCGGCGTCACGAGACCGCGCGGGAGGGCATCGAGGCCATCGTCGCGATGCACATGGCCTGGTGCGGGGAGAACCGCGAGCGCGCCCATCTGCTGATCAGTGAGCGGCCGCCCCGGCGCGACGAGCCCGGCGGCACCGAGGTCTCGGAGTCGCGGCGGGCCTTCTTCCGCCAGGTGTCCGACTGGTGGCGCCCGCACATGAAGGAAGGACTGCTCCAGCCGGTCCACCCGACCATGTGTTACGTGCTGTGGCTGGGCCCGGCCACCGAGATGTGCCGCCTGTGGTTCGCCGGCGCCCACCAGCCGACCCAGGACGAGATATCGGGCCTGTGCGACGCCGCCTGGCAGAGCCTGCGCCAGCGGTCCTCCTCGGAACCCGCGCAGGAGGAGGCCGCGCAGGAGGAGCCCGCGTAGGAAAGGCCCGCGCAGGAAGGGCCCGCGCAGGAGGAGCCCGCGCAGGGGTCCCGGACGGCGGACCTCGTCCGCCGCGCGGCGCGGCTCTCCTCAGGGCTCGCGAAGAGGTCCCGGAGCCTTCGCCGGCCGCCGTGCACGGGCGGCGATCCGCCAGGTGGTCCCGTCCAGGGTGATGTCCAGCCGCGCGTCGTGCCGCCTGCGGCGCAGGCCGGGGACGGGCACCCGGTCCTCGGCGTCGAACCCGCCGCGCCGGGCGTGGCCGTACACCAGTTCGCCGGTGAAGACCCGCAGCTCGTCCCGGTTGCCGCACCGGGGGCAGGTCCAGGCCACCAGGTCGGCGCGGCGGTCGTAGTCGTGGCAGGCGGGGAAGTACTCGTCGGGCCGGAAAGGGGTGTCGCAGGCGAGGCAGGGGATCGGCATCCAAGTCCTCCAGGGGCCGCTGTGCCGGCCGGTCATGGTCACTCACCGTGATCAACGGCTATCCTGTCGCGCTTGACCTGCACTTTCATGGCGCTTGCCACTCTCCGTAGTCGATCGGCACTTCCCGTTTCCACCGTTGTCCCGGCCGTACGGCCCGCTCCGCCCGGAACACCGGACCGAAACACCGATCCGTCCGGCGCGGCCGGGCCGCGGTGCGAGGATGGGCCGGTGAACGATCTGTTTGACCGGCTCAGGGAGCTGCTGCTCGACGCCGGATACACCATCGACGGCGTCCGGGAGCGTCTCGGCGAGGTCGCCGCCACCGCGCTGTCCCGGGAGGAGACGGTGCCCGCGCTGCGCGCCACCCGCGACGGGGACCCGCTGGGCACACTGATCCGGCTGTGGTGGCTCGGGGTGCCGGTGGACGCCCCGGCGGGCCTGCCGGTGGCCGAGCTGGCCGCCGCGGGCCTGGTGGCCGCCGACGGCGACCGGGTGGTCTCCACGGTCCACCTCCAGCCCTGGGAGACCGGCGGCTACGTCGTCTCCGACCGCAAGGTCCGCCCCGGGGACCCGGCGCTGCGCCCCGACCACGTCGTCGGCGCGGGCGGCGCGTCGGCGAACCTGGCCCAGCTCGTGACCCGCCGCCCGGTGGAGCGCGCCCTCGACCTGGGCACCGGATGCGGGGTCCAGGTGCTGCACCTGGCCGGGCGGGCCCGGGAGATCGTCGCCACCGACGTCAACCCGCGCGCCCTGGAACTGGCCCGGATCAGCTGGGCGCTCTCCGGGGTCCGCGACGTGGACGCCCGCCAGGGGTCGCTGTTCGAGCCGGTCACCGGGGAGCGGTTCGACCTCGTCGTCTCCAACCCGCCGTTCGTGATCTCCCCGGCCGGACGGTTCACCTACCGCGAGTCCGGCTTCGAAGCCGACGGCTTCTGCCGCGAGCTGGTACGGCAGGCCCCCCGGTTCCTGGCGCCCGGCGGCACCTGCCAGCTCCTGGCCAACTGGCTGCACGTCCGGGGCGAGGACTGGCGCGACCGGGTGGGCGGCTGGCTGACCGGCACCGGATGCGACGGCTGGGTGGTCCAGCGCGACGTCCAGGATCCCGCCGAGTACGTGGAGCTGTGGCTGCGGGACGCCGCCGAACAGGGCACCGCCCGCTACCGCGAGCTGTACGACGGCTGGCTCGGGTGGCTGGAGTCCATGGACGTCACCGGGATCGGGTTCGGCTGGATCACCTTGCACGACTCGGGCAGCCTCGACCCGGTCGTGCGGGTGGAGGAGCTCGGCCAGCGGGTCGAGCTGCCGGTGGGCGGCTACGTGGACGAGGTGCTCGGCTCGATCGCGGCGGCGCACCGGCTGTCCGGCGCGGAACTGCCGGGCGTACGGCTCGCGCTGGCGGAGGGCGTGCTGGAGGAGCGGATCGGCCCGCCCGGCGCCGAGGACCCGTCCGGGATCGTGCTCCGGCAGACCCGGGGGCTGCGCCGTACCGCGCGGGCGGGGACGGTGGAGGCGGCGCTCGCCGGGGTGTGCGACGGCGAGTATCCACTGGGCCCGCTGCTGGCGGCGATCGCCGAACTCACCGGTGAGGACGCCGATGACCTGCTGGAGAAGGCTCCGGAGGCCATCCGGCCGCTGGTCGCCGAGGGGTTTTTCCACATATCCACAGGGTGACCGTCCACAGCCTGTGGACATTCTCCGGCGATCGGTTGTTGATCGGATGTTGAACCCCGTGGGAGAGGCTCTGATCACGGACGCGGCACCCGGGGGGAAGGGACCGCGTCCGGTCCGGCCGGTCGCCGGCATGAGGCGGCCGGCCGTCGGGAGACGCGCCGGACAACCGGGCCCCCTATGCGTCCCCGGCGGTCAGCGACCGGCCGGACACCTGCCCTCGCTGTCCGACCGCCCGGTGTCAGGTCCCCGGTGCGGGAACCAAGACGGGAACCCGATGAACAACCACGCCTGGATGACGCGGCTCGACGACGGCCTGTACGACGGGCTGGAGCCGGTGGCCCCGGCGGCGGACGGTCCGGCCCCGGCCGCCTCGGCGGGCGGGAAGGGAGCGCTGACGGACGGCCCGCCGGTCACGGCGGGCGACGCGGCGGTCTCGACGGACGGTCCGGCGGCTTCGGTGGCCCCGGTGGACGGTCCCGCGGTCTCAGCGGGCGGCGGGGTCGCCGTCGGCGGCGGCCCGGTCGAGCAGCGCCCGCAGGTCGGCGGCCTCGGGGGCGCCGAGCCGGGCGAAGACGTCATGGGCGCGCCGGAGGCAGTCGCGGCTGCGGGCGGCGTCCCCGAGGCCGTCGAGGGCCCGGCCGAGCACCCACAGTGACAGCGCCTCGCCGTACGGGTGGCCGATCTCGCGGCTGACCGTCAGCGCCTGCTCGGCGTGCCGGGTCGCGTCGGCGAACCGCCCGGCGGCGATCAGGGTCTCGGCGAGCCGGGAGCACACCCGCTGCTCCCACACCCGCTGCCGGCTCGCCCGGAAGAAGGCCAGGCACTCGGCGTGGTGGTGGACGGCCTCGTTCAGCCGCCCGACGCGCGACAGCACCATCCCCAGGTGGTAGCGGGCCCGTGCGGTGCCGGGACCGGAGCCGATCTCGGTGAAGAGGGCAAGGCCCTGCTCGGCGGCGGCGATCGCCTCCTCGGCCTGGCCGAGGAACAGGTGGTCGCGGGCGGAGTAGCTCAGCGTCAGGGCCTCGCCGCCGCGCGCGCCCGCCTCCCGGAACGCGGCCCGCGCCGCCTCGAACCAGGACAGTGCCTCGGTGTGCCGGCGCCGGCGGCCGGTCACCACGGCCAGGGCGTTCATCGTCTCGCCGGTGACGATCCCGTCGCCCGCGCCGGACAGGTCCAGCGAGGCGCGGAACTCCTCCTCGGCCTCGGCGAGCCGGTTGGCGTTGAACAGCACCCGGCCGAGCACGTAGTGGCAGCGCATCCGGCAGGAGGCGTCCCCGAGCCGCCGGGCGGCGGCCAGCGTCTCCCTGGCCCGCTGCTCGAACTCGCGGACGTGACTGCCCGACTCCAGCAGCGGCTCCATGGCCAGCAGCAGGTCCGCGCCGGGCAGCAGCCCGCCGGCGTCCCGCACGCCGGACTCCTGGGCGCCGGACGTCTGGGTGCCGGACGTCTGGGTGATGGCCGCGAACAGCGACTCCGCCTCGGCGGACAGCCAGGCCACGGCCTCGTCGGCGGAGGTGAACGCGTGACCTGGCGCGGCCACCGCGATCCGGTCGGCGACCGTGCTGCCGTCGTAGGCGAGGCGGTGCGCCGACCGCGCGGAGGCCAGGTAGAAGTCGAGCAACCGGCGCAGCGCGGCCGCCCCCGTGTCAGCCGTCCCCGTGCCGGCGGCCCCCGCCTCGGTCTCGGTCCGTTCCGCGATCCGGCGGGCGAAGAGCCTGAGCAGGTCGTGGAAGCGGTAACGGCCGGGTGCCGGGGCCTCCAGCAGGCTGGCGTCCACCAGGGACTCCAGGAGGTCCTCGGCGTCGGCCTGACCCAGGCCGAGCAGGGCGGCGGCCGCCCCGACCGAGATGTCGGGTCCGCCGGGCAGGGAGAGCAGCCGGAAGGCGCGGGCCTGATCGGGGCCGAGGTGGCCGTACCCGAGGGCGAAGGTGGCCTCCACCGCGAGGTTGCCGACCCGCATCTCGTCGAGGCGGCGGCGTTCGTCGGCCAGCCGGGGCACCAGCGAGGCGACCGTCCAGGACGGGCGGGCCGCCAGGCGGGCCGCCACGATCCGCACCGCGAGGGGCAGGAATCCGCAGGCGGCGACGACGTCCATGGCCGCGGCGCGTTCGGCCGCCACCCGGTCCGCGCCCGCGACCGTGCCGAACAGGGTGAGCGCCTCGTCGGGCTCCATGACGTCGAGGTCGAACAGCCGGGCCGCCGTCAGGTCGGCCAGCTTGCCGCGGCTGGTCACGATCGCCGCGCAGCCGGGCGTGCCGGGGAGCAGGTGGGCGACCTGCTCGGCGTCCCGGGCGTTGTCCAGCAGCACCAGCATCCGGCGTTCGGCCAGCAGCGAGCGGAACAGCGCCGACCGCTCGGCCAGGCCGTCCGGGATGACGTCGGGCGGCAGTCCCAGCCCGCGCAGGAACGCCGCCAGCGCGGAGTCGGGCGCGACCGGGTCCTCGCCGTAGCCGCGCAGGTCGGCGTAGAGCTGGCCGTCGGGGAACAGTTCCTGCA
Source organism: Streptosporangium sp. NPDC048047 (assembly GCF_040653115.1). Lineage (NCBI taxonomy): Bacteria > Bacillati > Actinomycetota > Actinomycetes > Streptosporangiales > Streptosporangiaceae > Streptosporangium > Streptosporangium sp. NPDC048047. Next base: position 88,013 of record NZ_JBEZNH010000010.1, read on the forward strand.
GGGTGTGCGCGACGTGTACGGCGAGCGTCGTCTTGCCGACGCCGCCGATGCCGGAGATGGCGGCCACCGGGACGCCGTCGGCGCCGTCCCCGGCCGACAGCAGGGCGCGCAGCCGGGAGATGATCCGGTGGCGGCCGGTGAAGTCGTTCACGGCCGCGGGGAGCTGCGCGGGCCGCGGCAGCTCCGGGGGACCCGCCGGGCCCGGCGGATGCGGCGGCGCGGCCGGATGCGACGAATGCTGTGGGTGCTGTGGGTGCTGTCCGGCGGTCTCCGGCCCGTCGCGGTCCGGGCTCCCGGCGGGTGCGGAACCCGCCGCCCCGGCCGCCGGCGGGTTCGGCCCGGCGGATGAGGCGGACGCCGGGGACGCCGGGGACACAGTGGGTACGGAGGACGCGGTGGGCCCCGCGGAGCCGGTGGTGGGACCGGCCGGTTCCCCGGCGCCCGGCGGGGCCGGGACCCGTGCCGGGCCCGGGACGGGAACGGGCGGCGGCGGGACCAGGCTCGGGTCGCCGCTGAGGACCCGTCGGTGCAGCGCGGTCAGCTCGGGTCCCGGCTCGATGCCGAGCTCGCCGACCAGCACGGTCCGGGTGTCGGCGAAGACGGCGAGCGCGTCCCCCTGCCGCCCGCACCGGTAGTAGGCCAGCATCAGCTGGGCGCGCAGCCGCTCGCGGAGCGGGTGCTCGGCGGTCAGCGCGATCAGCTCGGAGACGACGTCGGCGTGCCGGCCCAGCTCCAGGTCGAGGTCCATCAGGGTCTCCAGCACGCTCATCCGGCGTTCGGCGAGCCGGTCGCGCTGGTGTTCGGCGTAGGGACCGACGGCTCCGGACAGCGGCTCGCCGGTGTGCAGCGCCAGGCTCGCCCGCAGGTGCCCGGCGGCCGCGGCGAGGTCGCCGGAACCCCGGGCCGCCTCGGCCTGCCGTACTCCGTGTTCGAAACGGGCCAGGTCGAGGGCGTCGTCGGTCAGGCGCAGCGCGTAGCCCCTGCCCACCGAGGTGAGCAGCTCCGGGCGGGTGCGTGGCGACCTGCCCGGCTCCAGCACGGACCGCAGCCGGGAGACGTAGGTGCGCAGCGCCCCCAGCGCGCGGGGCGGGGCCTCCTCGCCCCAGACCCCGTCGATCATCTCGGCCGGGGTCACCGCCCGGTTCCCGCGCAGCAGCAGCATCGCGAGGATGGAACGTTGCAGGGGCGTGCCGAGATCCAGCTCCCCACCGTCACGCCAGGCTTGGACGGGGCCGAGTACGGCGAAGCGCAACCCGCCCGCGCTGCCCTGATCAGCCATTCCGTGGATCTCCGCCCTAATGGGAAGTTTTATTCGCAAATAATAGATCCTTTATCCCCGATCCACAGGAGAGCGGTGGTTACCCCTCGGTGGCAATCGACATCGTTGATCGGGTATTGATCGGCTGTTGAGCCTCGATGTCGATGATTCCCTATGTCGGGCATGGCGCCATACGGGGGCTGCCATGCCCGACATGTCAGTCAATTGCAGGTATGAAGAAAGATGCGGTAAGCGGGGTGCAGGCGGTCCGGCCTATCAATGAGCCATGGCTCCCCGAACGGAGACGGGAGCCACCTCACCCCCTTGGAGAACCGCAATGCGCACCACCGCCCGTACCCTCCTCGGCCTCGCCGCCGCCGCGGCCGTCCTCGCCGCCACCCCGGCGCTGGCCTCCCCCGCCTCGGCCGCCACGCTCGCCTCCGGCACCGCCGCGGCGACCACGGCGACCGCGGTGACGGCCCCGGGCCACGACTACGACGACCGCTGGGGCCCCTACTACTCCAAGTACTTCGGTCACTCCCGGGCCATGGCGGCCAGGGGCGGGGTGTGGACCGATGACTCCGACCGGGTCCACGTCGAGGGCAGGCTCTACGACAGGTACTCGCCGAGCTGGCTCTGCGGCTACGTCCAGGTCAAGTTCGAGGACACCGACGGCGACGAGTCGATCTACTGGGCCAAGAAGTGCGGCTCCAGCGGCTACCGCTCCTTCCACTTCGCCTCCGAGGACGTCGACAGCGCCCAGGTCCGGGTCTGCTACTGGCACCAGGGCGAGAGCCGGACGAAGATGTGCGGCAGGTGGAAGTACGTCTACGAGGCCGACGGCGACGACGAGTGACGCCGGGTTCCGCTCCCGGGCGGATGTCCGGTCCGTCGGGTCCCGGACGAACCTCGGGCCCGCCCGTTCCCCGGGCGGGCCCTCCGTTCCTAAAAGATCGTCGAAGTGACGGACGGCGGGGAGGGGTCCCCTCCCCGCGGTTCGGCCGCGCGGCCCCGGCCGGGCGGGGCCTGTGCGGTCAGGAGGCCCGGCCGGGCGGGGCGTGCGGCCGTCGTGCGGTCACACGGTCCCGGCCGGACCGGGCCGGGCGTGCGGCCGTCGTGCGGTCAGGCGGCCTCGACCAGACCCAGCCGGGCGTGCAGCCGTTCTCGCACGAGCGGCCACTCGGAGCTGAGGATCGAGTAGTACGCGGTATCTCGGACCGTGTCGTCGGCGCCTCGGGACTCCGCCCGCCGTACACCGTCGAGGTGTGCGCCGAGGGCTTCGATGGCGGTCCGGGAGCGCGCGTTGCGCACGTCGGCCTTGAGGGTGACGCGGTGGACCTGCCACGTCTCGAAGGCGAGGGAGAGCATCAGGTACTTGCTCTCCCGGTTGACACCGGTGCCCTGGGCCGACGCCGCCAGCCAGGTGTAACCGATGTCCGCCACGGACGGGACCTCGCCCACCGCTCCATGTGCGCCCGGTGGCCAGGGCATGGGGCCCTGCCAGTACTCCAGGTTCATGAGACGGGTGGCACCGACGACGCGGTCGGTGTGCAGCCACCGGATGGCGAAGGGCATCGTGCGGCCCTCCGCCTGCTCAGCCAGGGCGGCCTCCACGTAGGAGACCACCTCGCCCCGACCATGGGGCACACGAGTGAAGCCGTAGGTGGAGCGGTCTTCACTCGCCGCGGCGACGAGGTCGTCGACGACCTCGAGGCTGAGCGGCTCCAGGCGCACGAGGCGCCCGGACAGGGTGACGAAAGCGGGCATGAGCACATGATGAGGGCTGCCGACGTGGGCTTTTGCCAAATGATGTGGGGTGTTTCGGTGTCCACCGGGTGAATCACCCTCTATGCCCCGTTTTTCGCGACAAATCCGCAGGTCAGGGACGTGCAGCCTGCCCCCGGGGTGGTCGGCTCGCAGGTAAATTTTCGGTCAAGCTCCCGCATCGCCGAACGCCCGCTGCGGCCGGCGTCCGGCGGCCGTTCCGGCACCCGCGCGAAGACGGCCCAGGACCTCGGACAGACGGTCCAGGGAGGCGGCGATCCAGGGCAGCTCCAGGGGGTCGGGAGCGGCCAGTGCGGCCAGCCGCCGCTCGGCCGTCCCGCCGTACAGGAGGCTGGTCGCCATCCGCACCCGCAGGGCCCGCGGGTCGTCGCCGAAGGCGTGGCCGGGGAGCACCCCGACACCGTGCGCGCCGAGCAGGTGCGCGGCCAGTTCGGCGGAGCCGCCGAAGGGCAGCCCCGAGAAGTCGGGGTACAGGTAGAAGCCGCCGCGCGGCGCGCCGGCCGGGACACCCGCCCCGGCGAGCAGCCCGTGCACGGCCCGCGCGACCGCGCCGTGCAGCCGCCGGCTCCGCTCGATCCGCTCGGTGAGCTCGGGGGGCTCGGTGTAGGCGTGGGCCGCCGCCCGCTGGACGGGCGCCGCGGGGCTGGACCAGATCTCGCTTGCCACCGCGAGCAGCCGGTCGCGCAGCTCCCCCGAGGGGAGGCGGGCCACACCGATCCGCCAGCCGCCCAGGGCGAGGCTCTTGCTGAGCCCGCTGGTGACGATCGTGCGCTCGGGCGCGACGTCGGCCGGGCTGAGGAACTCCGTCGCCGGGTCGTGGACGAGGTCGCGGTAGATCTCGTCGGAGACGATCAGAAGGTCGAGCTCGCGGGCCAGTTCGGCGATCCGCCGGACCGTCGCGGCGCCGGCCAGCGTGCCGGTGGGGTTGTCCGGCAGCGTGACCAGCAGCGCGCTCACCCGGCGTCCCCGGGACCGCGCGTCCAGGACCGCGCCGGCGAGGAGATCGGGATCCGGCACCCCGCCCTCGCCGGGCGGTGACGGGACGGGCAGCGGGCGCACCCCGGCCAGCTCCGCCTGGGCGGCGTAGCTGACCCAGCTCGGCACGGGCAGCACGATGTCACCGCCGATCGCCGGCAGCAGGCCGTACAGCAGGGCCTTGCTGCCGGGACCGCAGACGACCGAGTCCGGGTCGGTGGGCAGCCCCCTGCGGCTCCAGTACCCGGCCGCCGCCTCGCGCAGCTCCGGGATCCCGGCGACCGGGCCGTACCCGTTGTGCCCGGCGGCGTCGGCCAGCCGCTCCCGCAGCACCGGGTGGACCGGCAGACCCGCCTCGCCGAAGGCGAGGTTCAGCACGCGCTCCCCGGCGAGCCGCCTGCGTTCGATCTCCTCGTTGGCCGCCAGCGTGGCGGAAAGGGCGATGCCCATGGGTGCCTCCGGTCGTTGCGGAACGCTCCCCAGCATGGTGAGGTGAGTGCCCCGGAACAACCACCGGTCGCCGTGGGAAGGCGTAAGGAAAACCGATGCTCGATCTGCGCCGCCTGACGGTGATCTGCGAGTTCGCCCGCCGGGGCAGCATCGCGGCGACCGCCGAGGCCCTCGGCTACAGCCCATCCGCCGTCTCCCAGCAACTCGCGGTCCTGGAGCGTGAGGCCGGGGCCGCCCTGCTCGACCGGACGGCCCGCAGCGCCACGCTGACCGACGCCGGCCGCCGCCTCGTCGAGCACGCCGAGCGCATCCTGGCCATGGTGGAGGCCGCCGAGTCCGACCTGTCCGCCCAGGCAGGGACGCCCTCGGGTCACGTCGCCGTCACCGCCTTCCCCACCGCCGCGGTCGCCTTCGCGCCCGCCCTGGCCCGGACGCTGCGCCGGCACACCGGGCTGACCATGCGGATGCGGCAGGCGCCCGCCGGACGCGGAATCGGGCAGGTGCGGTCGGGTGAGGCGGACATCGCCCTGGTGGACGACTGGCACGGCGGGACGCGCGAGGAACCGGCCCCGCTGCGGGTCTTCCCGCTGCTGCGCGACCCCCTGGTGCTCGCGGTGCCGCGCCGGCACCGGCTGGCCGACCCGGAGGAGCCGGTCGACCTGCGGGAACTGCGCGACGAACCGTGGATGGCGACCCCCGAGGGGGAGCCGTCCCGCCTGGCCGTGGACCGCCTGCTGGCCGGCGTCGGCGGCGCCCGGCCGGTGCCGTGGGAGTTCGAGGGACTGGGCACCGTCCTCGGCCTGGTCGCCAAGGGCATCGGCATCGCGGCCGTCCCGGCCCTGACCCTGGCCGCAGGGGTGCGCGGCGTCGCCGTACGCGAGATCCCCGGCTCCCCGACCGTCCGCGAGGTCCACGCCGTGGCGCGGGCCGGGAGCGTTCACCGTCCCGCCGTGGCCGTCACGCTGCGCGCCCTGCACGTCGCCGCGCGCCTGCTGTCCGCCGACCTCGCCCCGGTCCAGCCCGCCGACCGGTAACGTCGGGGCCGTGCCTCCCTCCTACGCGCTCGAACGCCTGCTCGCGGCCGGCGGCTCGAAGACGGTGGCCGGGATCGACGAGGTCGGCCGGGGCGCCTGGGCCGGGCCCGTCGCGGTCTGCGCCGTCGTCACCGACCTGTCGGAGCCGCCCGCGGGGCTGACCGACTCCAAGATGCTCGCCCCCGCCCGCCGCACCGCGATGGCCGCCGAGATCACCGGCTGGGCGGCCGGGATCGGGTACGGCGAGGCGTCGTGCGAGGAGATCGACGAGCTGGGCATGACCGAGGCCCTGCGCCGGGCCGCCCGCCGTGCGCTGGCCGAGCTGCCGGTCCGGCCCGACGTGGTCGTCCTCGACGGCAGGCACGACTACCTCGGCGCGCCGTGGCCGGTGCGGTGTGAGGTCAAGGCCGACCTGTCATGCGTCTCGGTGGCCGCGGCGTCGGTGGTCGCGAAGGTCCGCCGCGACGCCCACATGGCCTCACTCGGTTTCGAGGAGTACGGCTTCGCCGACAACGCGGGCTACCCGTCGCCGGTCCACCAGCGGACGCTGGCCGAGCGCGGGCCGACGGAGCACCACCGCCTGTCGTGGTCCTACCTCGACGACCTCCCCCGCTGGCGCCACCTCAAGCGGCACCGCAACCCACTGGCGGGCGAGGGCCAACTGGGGCTCTTCGGCTGAGAGCTCATTCCCCTCGGTGGGCGCCCGGGACCGTCGAGCCGCCGGACGATGGCGGGATCGAGCAGCCAGAGAAGGCCGAGGGCGTGTTTTTCAGGTCCGCTATGTGAGTCCTGGAAGTCACCCACCCGGCGTTGAGGTCAACGGAGAAATACGCGTGGGCCAATGTTGCGAAGGCCACGGATCTGCCGCCAGGGGATGTCGGGGTGGCTGGCTCGGAGCGCATCATTATGACCCTGCAGTATGGAGGCCCCGTCCTTCAGGGCGGGGACTTCCTGATTCACCGGCGACGGTCAAGTGACGTTCGGTAAAATGTCGTGCGTGTCCCGCTACCGGCTGCAGCCAACCCCCTCCCAGGAGGCGGCGCTGGCGGAGCACTGCCGTCATGCCCGGTACATATGGAACCTCGCCGTCGAGCAGGACTCTTTCTGGTGGCCCGGGCGCGGCAGCTCGCCAGGCTTCGCCGAGCAGTGCCGCCAGCTCACCGAGGCCCGCGCCGCCCATCCCTGGTTGGCTGAAGGATCGATCATCGTACATCAGCAGGCGCTGAAGGACTTCGCCCAGGCGATGGCGAACTTCTTCAACGGAACCCATGAGCGGCCCACCTGGCGCAAACGTGGACGGGATGAGGGCTTCCGCATCGTCGCGGTCAAAACCGAGGACGTGCGCCGCCTGTCACGCCATGTCGGCGAGGTGCGCGTCCCCAAGGTGGGGCTGGTTCGTTTTCGCTGGTCGCGGCCGGTGCCAGCCGGGGTGAAGTCCTACCGGGTGACCCGGGACCGGGCCGGGCGCTGGCACATCGCCTTCGCCGCCATTCCTCAACCGATTCCCGCGCCGGGCAACGGTCAGATCGTAGGCGTGGACCGGGGTGTGGTGGTCTCGGCGGCGCTGTCCACCGGCGAACTGCTCACCGTCTCACCCCTGCGAGAGACGGAACAGGCGCGGCTGCGGCGCTTGGAGCGCAAGCTCGCCCGCGCCAAGCGCGGCTCCAACCGGCGGGCGAAGGTCAAGGCCGCCCTTGCCCGGCTGAAAGCGCGGCGCAAGGATCGGCGTAAGGACTGGGTGGAGAAGACCAGCACCGATCTGGCGCGCCGGTTCGACGTCATCGCGGTCGAGGACCTCAAGGTCGCCGCGATGACCCGCTCGGCCCGCGGCACGGCCGACAAACCCGGTCGCAGGGTGCGGCAGAAGGCCGGGCTGAACCGCGGCATCCTGGCCAACGGGTGGGGTCTGCTCGTCACTCGCCTGGAGGACAAGGCACCCGGCCGGGTCGTCCGGATCGATCCGGCGTTCACCAGTCAGCGCTGCTCGGTGTGCGGGGTCGTGGATCGGAGGGCGCGTGAGAGCCAAGCGCGCTTCCGGTGCCGCTCCTGCCATCATGCCGCCCACGCCGACGTGAACGCCGCACGCAACATCGCACACGCGGCAGGGCATGCCGTGACTGCGCGGGAAGGGCCACGGGATGCCGGGCCGGTGCACCGCGAACCTCAACCTGGCCTCCTCATCGCGTAGGACAACGGGTTGGAATCCCTTGTCTTTCCAGGCGGGGGAGGAAGTCAAGCCGCGTAGAGGACTCGCGCGTCATGGAGGACCCGGTCCTTGATCGTTTCGTTGAGGTAGCGCTTGGCCACCAGGTCGACGGGGCGGCCGAAGAGGTCTTCCAGCTCCTCCTGGAGAGCCATGAGCTCGAAGAGGCCGAGGGAAGCGCCTTCGGTGTGGACGTACAGGAGGTCGATGTCGCTGTCGGGGCGATCCTCCCCCCGCGCGGCCGATCCGAAGACGGACAGCTCGCTGACACCGAACCGCCTGCACAGTTCCGTGAGTCGTCTTTCCACGGCATCGAAGTCCATCTCCACCTCCCCCTCCATCGTGCCACGCCGTCCGGCTCGTGCCCGGGTGAACGACGATCTCGTCACCGGCCTCCGTGGATCGGGGGTAACGGTGGTCTGGTCTTTCCCGGGCGGGTCCGCTGATCCACAGTGGGCGGCATGCGGATGGGCGTCTTTCTGATCGCGGCGGGTTTTCCCGGGCGGGACGCGGGAGAGGTGCTGCGGGACACGGTGGAGGCGGTCGCCGTCGCCGAGGAGGCCGGTTTCGACGACGCGTGGATCGCCGAGCACCACTTCATGTCGTACGGCGTGTGCCCGTCGGCGGCCACGCTGGCCGGGGTGGCGCTGGGCCGTACGTCCCGGATCGGGGTGGGGACGGCGGTGAGCGTGCTGTCGACCCGGCACCCGGTGGACCTGGCCGAGCAGGCGGCGATCCTCGACCGCGTCTCGGGCGGGCGGTTCACGCTCGGGGTGGGGCGGGGCGGCCCGTGGGTGGACCTGGAGGTGTTCGGCACGGGGCTCGCGCGGTTCGAGCGGGGGTTCGGCGAGTCTCTGGACCTGCTGTGCGCGGCCCTGGGCGGGGGGACGGTCTCGGCGGAGGGGGAGTTCTTCCGGTTCCGTCCGGTGCCGGTGGTCCCGCCCGCGCGGCTGCGGCCGGTGGTGGCGTGCACCTCCGCGGCGACCGTCGCGCTCGCCGCGGAGCGGGGACTGCCGATGCTGCTGGGGATGCACGTCGGCGACGCCGAGCGGGCCGCGATGATCGGTTCCTACAGTACGGCGAGCGAAAACCGGCACGGGGGCCGGGGCGCAGGGAACGGGGACGGCGGTCCAGGCGGCAGGCGTCGGGAGGGCGGTCCGGGGGCCGGAGTCCCGGATGGCGGTGCGGGGGACGGGAGCCGGAACGGCGACGCGGGCGGGGGCGGGGATCCCGGGCACGTGGGGGCGGCCGTAGGGTACGTGGCCGACACCACCGAGCGGGCCGTACGGGAGCTCAGGGAGGCCATGCCCAGGTGGCTGGGGCCGGGGCTGGCCGGTCACGTGCCGGTGGACGGCCGGCCCGGTCCGCGGCGTGACATCGGGGCGTACGTGGACTTCCTGTGCGACACGCACCCGGTCGGCTCGCCGGGACGCTGCGTCGAGATGATCGCGCGTACCGCCGCGGCCACCGGGTTGCGGCACCTGATCCTCATGGTCGAGGGTGCGGGCGACCACGCCCGCACCCTCGACAACATCCGGCGGCTCGGGGAGCAGGTGCTCCCCGAGGTCAGGGACCTTTAGCAGTCGACGAGTTCGGGTGACTGGTTGAGGATCTGGGACCTCGCGGTGACGAACTCGGCGAGGGCGCCGGTGGCCACCGGGTCGAAGACCGCGACCCGGTGGCAGTTCTGGAAGGCGAGCCTCATGCCGAAGTGGCGCTCCAGGGCGCCGCGCATGGAGTCGCTGGCCAGGCAGCGCAGGAGCTGACCGCGGGCCTGCTCGTCCGGCGGTGGAACGGTGTTGTCGGCGAATTCGGCGCCGGTGCGTTCACGCCTCTCGACCAGCTCGGTGATCACCGACCAGGCGTAGGGCAGGGAGTCTCGGACGCAGGCGACGAACGCCTCGTCGTCGACCTCGCCGGTCCTGGCCTGGTCGAGAAGATCTTTCGAAACGGTCAGCGACATGCTGCGTTCTCCTCTCGCGGATCGCAAAGGGGACGTTTTCCGACACTAGGTCGGCTTGTCGGCCGGTCCACCTAGCGGGGGAGCGACACTCGTGTGGGTCCGAAGACGAACCCGGGGTCGACCTGGGCGGCCAGGTCCTCGCCGGTCGCCCGGTTCGCCCAGGCCCTGGCGTTGCGCAGGTGGAACTCGACCGCCTGCTGCCCGAACTTCCACCAGTCCTTCTCCTGGGCGTCCAGGCGCGCGAGAAGCGTGCCGAGCGCCTTCATGCCGGCCGGTTCCAGGTCGCCGAGGGTGAACGGGCGGCCCTGCTCCATGGCCCGGACCGCCGCGGAGTGCTCCAGGCACACCAGCAGGTCGTCGCCCACGTGCTCGCGCAGGAAGGCGACGTCGGACGGGCCGTGGACCTTGTTGCCGACCACCGCGACCGGCACGTCGAAGTCGGCGGCGTAGTCGCGGTACTGGCGGTAGACGCCCACCCCCTGCCGGGTGGGCTCGGCCACCAGGAACGTCAGGTCGAAACGGGTGAACAACCCGGATGCGAAGGAGTCGGCCCCGGCGGTCATGTCGACCACGACGTACTCGCCGGCGCCGTCGACGAGGTGGTTGAGGTACAGCTCCACCGCGCCGACCTTGGAGTGGTAGCAGGCCACCCCCAGGTCGGTCTCCTCGAACGGGCCGGTGACCATCAGGCGCGGCCCGTCGGGTGTGATGGCCGAGAAGCGGGTGTGCACGGGGTCGTCGGGGTCCCCCGGGTGCAGCAGCCGCGACCCGCGGCCGGGCGGGGTGGTCTTGACCATCGCCGCGGCGGAGGAGATGAGCGGGTTGTCGCCGCGGAGGTACTCCTTGATCTCGGTCAGGTGCGCGCCCATCGGGCGGGGCAGCGCGTCCTGCGGCATCCCGAGCGCCATGCCGAGGTGCTGGTTGATGTCGGCGTCGATCGCCACGACGGGCCCGCCCCTGGCGGCGACGTATCTCGCGAACAGCGCCGACAGGGTCGTCTTGCCGCTGCCGCCCTTACCGACGAATGCCACCCTCACGTCGACCGTCCAATCATGATTATGAAAACCGTTTCACTCCGCTGGATCATCATGCCACGGAGGGCGGGTGAGCAGGGGCGGAAACACTGTGAGAGGCTCGGCCAGATGACGTTCGCATGGGTGTTGCTGGTGCTGTCGGGTCTGATGGAGACCGCGTGGGCGGTGGCCCTGGACCGGTCGGACGGGTTCTCCAGGCCGGTGCCCAGCGTCATCTTCGCGGTCACGCTGGTGCTGAGCATGGCCGGGCTGGGGTACGCGCTGAAGTCGATCCCGGTCGGTACGGCCTACGCCGTGTGGGTCGGGATCGGCGCGGTCGGCACGGCGGTCGCCGGCATGGTGTGGCTCGGCGATTCCGCGTCCCTGGCGAGGATCGCCTGCCTGCTGCTGGTCGTCGCCGGGGTCGTCGGCCTGAAGGTCTTCCACTGAGCCGCGCGGCCGGTCCGGCGGGCCGACCGCCCGGGAGACCGGGTCACCGGTTCGCAGGGCCCGCGGCGGGATCCCCGGCCCACGGGACGGTCGGCTCGCGAGACCCGGCCGCCGGGTCCGCGCGGCCGCCGGGGACGGTGTTCCGGGTGATGTGGGCGATGGTGATCTCGGAGAGCAGGGTCTCCTCGTGCTCGCGCAGCACGCTCCAGACGTGCGCGATGGGCCGGGCGACGCCGGGGTAGTCGTCGTTCCTGAAGTGCTCGGGCCGGCCCTCGATCACCATGATCACATCGGCCAGGGTGATCTCCTCGGGGGGCCGGGCCAGCCAGTAGCCGCCGTCGGGGCCGCGCTGGCTGTGGATCAGACCGGCCCGGCGCAGCTGCAACAGGATGTTGTCCAGGAACCTCCGCGGGATGTTCTGCGCCGCGGCGACCTTCTCCGCGGGCACGGGCCCCGGGCCGGTGGCGGCCAGCTCGGCGACGGCCCGCAGCGCGTACTGGGTCCTGGCGGAGACGCGCATGCCGTCAGGCGCTCGTCCGCGCGAGGCCCCAGCGGCGGCGCAGTGAGGTGTCGGCCGTCTCGAACAGCAGGTCCACCCCGATGCCGATGACCAGGATCACGATCATCGTGGAGAGCAGGCCGGCCGAGTCGGCGAGTTCGCGGTCGAAGAACAGCCGCTCGCCCAGCGACGACTGATGAGCGATGATCACCACCAGCTCCCCGGCCATGAGCGACCGCCAGGCGAAGGCCCAGCCCTGCTTCAGCCCGGCCAGGAACGACGGCAGCGACGCCGGCAGGATCACGTGACGGTAGAGCTGCAGGCGGCGGAAGCCGAGCACGTGCCCGGCGCGCAGCAGGATGGGCGGCGTGTAGTCCACCCCGGTGATCAGCCCGTTGGCGATGGACGGCGTCGCGCCGAGGATGACCACGAAGGTGATCGCGCTCTCGGTCAGCCCGAACAGCAGGATGGCCAGCGGGAACCAGGCGATCGACGGCATGGTCTGCAGGCCGGTGATCAGTGAGCCGAAGGCGGCCCGCAGCACCCGGACCCGGGAGACCAGGGCGCCGACGACCAGCCCCACCGCCACCGAGACGGCGAAGCCCGTCACCGCGCGGCGCATCGTCACCCCGATCGCCTCCCAGTAGTCGCCGCTGGTCAGCCGGTCGAACAGGACCGGGGCGACGTCGGCGGGCCCGGCGAAGACGTACTCCGGCCAGAAACCGGCCCACACCACGCTCTGCCACACCGCCAGCACGATGGCCACGGCCAGCGCCATCGGCCACAGGCGGCCCCAGACGCGGGCGGCCGGGCCGCCGGACGACTCGCCGCCCAGCTCCAGCGCGTCGAGTCCGGCGAGCTGCCGGGCGTGGGCGTCGGCGGGCACACGGTCCGCGCCGGCGACCGCGACGGCTCCATTGACCTCGCCGCCTCCGGTGGCCCCGTCGTCTCCGGTGTCTCCGGGGCCGGCGGTGCTCCCGGGGCTTCCGGCGGTCGCGGCGGCGGTCGCGGTGTGACCGGCGTCGTCGACGCCGGTGGTGATCCTGGTGTCAGCGGCCATGGCGCATGACCTCCTCCCGGAGCCGGCCCGTCACCGCGCCGGCGATCTCCGCCACCTCGGCGGAGTCGGTACGGCGGGGCCGTTCGAGCGTGATGGGGAAATGCTCGACGACCCGCCCCGGACGGCTGCTGAGCAGCACGACGCGGTCGCCGAGCCGTACGGCCTCGCGGACGTTGTGGGTGACGAACAGGACGCTGAGCCGGCGTTCCCGCCAGATCCGCTCCAGCTCGTCGTGGAGCAGGTCGCGGGTCATCGCGTCCAGCGCGCCGAACGGCTCGTCCATCAGCAGGACGTCGGCGTCCTGGGCGAGCGCGCGGGCCAGGGAGACCCGCTGGCGCATGCCCCCGGACAGCTCGTGCGGGCGCTTGCCGCCGAAACCGCCCAGGTGGACGGTCTCCAGGAGCGCAGTCGCCCGCTCACGACGTTCCCGGGAGGCCACGCCCTGGACCCGCAGCGCCATCTCGACGTTGGCCGAGACGGTGAGCCAGGGGAACAGGGCCGGCTCCTGGAACATCATGGCGATCTTCCGTCCGCCGGTGCCGATCCGGCCGGCCGTGGGGCTGTCCAGCCCGGCGACCAGGGAGAGCAGCGTGCTCTTGCCGCAGCCGGAGGCGCCGAGCAGGCAGACGAACTCGCCCGGGGCGACGGAGAGCGTGACGTCGTCCAGGGCGTGCAGCCCTTTTCTGCCCTGGCCGTAGACCTTGGAGACGCCGTCCAGCCGGACGGCGGGGCCGGTGTCCCCGGCGTCTCCGGCGTCCCCGATGGTTCCGGTGGTTCCGGCGTCTCCGGCGATCCCGGAACGGACGGTCCCCGGGGCCGGGGCGGTCCGGCCGTCCGGCGCGTCCCCGCCGCCCCGGGCGTTCGGGCCGTTCCGGTCGCCCCGGTCGCCCCGGTCGCCCCGGTCGTCCCGGGCGCGTTCTCCGAGTGGAGTCCTCACGTCCTCCTCCTTCCGATCTGCGGGTTCTGCGGTTTCGGCGGGTACGGCGGGCCCGGCGCTCACCTGTCGGCGATCTCCGGGCGGCCCTTGGCCTTGTGGATCTGGTTGAGGACCGACAGGTCGTAGATGCCGTTCAGGTCGACAGGCTGGAGCAGGCCGATCTTGATCGCGTGGTCGGCGCTGGCGGTCAGGGAGGAGGCGATGGGGTCGTCGGTGAAGGTGATGTTGGCGAAGGCGCGGTCCAGGACCTCCTGCTTGAGCGGCTTGCCGGTCAGCTCGGCGAGGGCCGCGTTCACGGTCTTCGCGGCGTCGGCCGGGTCGGCCTCGATCGCCGCGTTGGCCTCGACGTGCCCTTCGAGGAGCTGCCGGACCGTCTCGGGGTGCTCGGCGGCGAACTCCTGGCGGACGATGAGGTGGGTGATCACGAACTGCTTGCCCGGCCACAGGTCCCGCTCGTCGACGAGGACCTTGCCCTTGCTCTCCAGGACCAGCCGGCTGGCGAACGGCTCCGGAACCCACGCGCCGTCGATGTCGCCGGTGGCGAAGGTCTGCAGCGTCTGGGAGTTCTCCTGGGGGACGATGCTGACGTCGCCGCCGCCCTTGGTGTCGGCCTTCAGCCCCTTCTGCTGCAGCCAGTAACGCAGGGCGACGTCCTGGGTGTTGCCGAGCTGGGGGGTGGCGATCTTCTTGCCCCGCAGGTCCTCGACGCTCTTGATCTCGGGCTTGACGACCAGCGAGACGCCGCCCGAGGCCGCCCCGGCGACGATCTTTATGGCCTTGCCCTTGGACTTGGCCCAGGCGTTGATGGCGGGGTTGGGACCGATGTAGGTGGCGTCGACCGCGCCCGAGAAGACCGCCTCGATCGCGGCCGGTCCGGCGTTGAAGGTGCTGGTCTTGAGCTTGGTCGAGCCGAGGTGCCTGGCGAAGAGACCCTTCTCCACGCCGACCAGCGCCGTGGCGTGGGTGATGTTGGGGAAGAACCCGAGCCGCACCTCGGCGAGCTTGTCTCCGCCACCGGAGGCGGTCGCGGTGCCCGCCGTCTCCGATCCCCCGCAGGCGGTCGCCAAGGTCGTGAGCGCCAGTGCGGCCAGTGCCGCCACCACCCCGCGAGCCCTGCGAGCCTTCATGGCCACTCCTAATTCCTACTAAACAAGTCGGCTATGTGTATATAAAGGCCGAGTCTACCCACCTGTCAAGTAGGAAATGAGCACGAGCTGGTCACGGCCCCCTCCGGCGGGCGCCGGACGCGACGGGTTCTGCGGTGCGCGCTTCGAGGCGGGTCCTGTGCCGCGAGATTGGAGGTGGATGAGGACGGCGGGTCCGCGCGGTGCCCGCCGTTTCGGACGGGGCCCCGGGGGGTCCGTACGGTGCCCGCCGTTTCGGACGACCCCCGGAGGGTCAGCCGCAGACGGAGTCGAGGACCGTCGCGCCGTTCGGGCGGAACCGCTGGGAGTCTCCGCGGTGCGTCACGACGGCGGGGGCCGGCCTGGTCAGGGTAGCCGCGATCTTGTGCTTGATCAGGTCGTAGTCGGGGTACGCGGTGTTGATCAGCGGCGGGACGAACTGCAGGGTCCGGATCTTGGACCGCTTCACCTTCTCCGCCAGCTCGATCAGGTTCGGCAGCATCCCCTGCGGGATGTCGGTGGAGACGGCGTGCATCGTGGCGTCGGCCAGCTTCTCGAAGCTCCGGAGGACCGTCACCGGGTTCGCTTGCTTGGCGACGGCGTTCATCAGGCACTTCTGCCGGCCCATCCGGACGTAGTCGTCGCTGTAGGTACGGGCCCTGCCGTACCAGAGGGCCTGCTCGCCGGTCAGCCGGCGGGTGCCGGCGGGGATCAGTCCCTCGTTCTGCCGGCCGTACACGATGGGGTCCCGTACGGTGACCCGCACGCCGCCCATCGCGTCGATGATGTCGGCGAAGCCGAACATGTCGACCATCGCGTAGTAGTGGACCGGCAGGCCGGTGATGCCGCTGACGGTCCGCTTCAGCAGCGTGGGGCCGCGGTGTCCCCGGGGGACGCCCGGGACGACCTCGGGGTGGTCCTCGGCGTACTGCCAGACCTCGTTGAGCAGGCCGGGGGTGTAGGGCGGCTCGCCGCCGAAGCCGTAGGGGAAGTGCCGGTGAGCCGGGCCGGGGGGCATCGGGACCTTCTCCAGGTTTCTCGGCAGGCCGAACAGCACGGTGTCGCCGGTGTGGGTGTCCACGCTGGCCACGGTCATGCTGTCGGTGCGCACCCCGACCCGGTTGGCCGCGGCGTCGGCTCCGATCAGCAGGATGTTGATCCGGTCGCGGCCCTGCCAGGGGTCCACCGGGATCGGCGCGCTGTCGGCGGCGAAGACCGAGGTCACGACGTGCTGGGAGACGTAGGCGAGCCGGGCCGCGTACGCCATGGGGGCGATGACCAGGGCGCACAGCACGCCCACCGCGAGGGCCGACAGCAGCCGGGCCGGGCCGGACAGCGACTCCGGCCGGACGAGCTGGTAGGAGCGCACGACCACGGCCACGGTCGCGGCGGCGAACAGCAGTGCGGCCAGCCCGAAGGCCCACAGCCAGGCCGGCTGGACGATCAGGGCGAGCAGCTCGTCCCGGGAGGTGAGGAGGAGGACCGCGACCCCTCCGACGAGGGTGACGTAGGTCCCCATCAGGGCGACGCCGACCGCGCGCCGCCCGGCCCACAGATGGGCCAGACCCCACAGGACGGCCGACCCCAAGGTGATCGCCAGGCTCGGCCCAATGTTCAAACGACCCCGTTGACCTGCCATCTCTCTAACATCTCCTGTCCGTTGGCCCCAGACGTCACAGGTTAGTAACGGTTTTCGGATGAATGCGCTATGAGGCGATGCGACGCGCGGGGAAGTCCGAGTCAAGGTTCGTTGGGGGGTCCCTGCCGTTTCCGGTAATTGACCACGCTCAAATCACGGCCAAAAGAGCGACATATACGGTTTTCCGCGATGAATTCGGGGATTTCCCGCTAAGGGACTAGCGAGGGAATCGGTCCGAGGGTGATCGGCGGGTGATCGGCGGGCGGTGGGGGGAGCGGTGCGGGGAGCGATAAGCGTCTTTTCGATCATGCTCGGCTGCGCGCTCACCCCGTTCGCGCTCGCCGGTTTCTGGGTGGCGGACGAGATATCCGGCTCCGGCCGCTATGTGGCGGACGTCGCGCCGGCGGCGGCCGACCCCGCGGTCCGTGACGCCGTCGCCGACCGCGTCACCGCCGCGTTCTCCCGGCCGCTGCATGGCATGGACCGCCCGGCCACCGCCGACCTCGTCCACAGGTCCGTGAACGCGGTCGTCACGGGCCGCGACTTCCCCGCCGTGTGGGCCGAGCTGAACCGGGCGGCGCACCGGCGGGTGGTCTCCGCGCTGCTCGGCGGCCCCGGGCGGACGGTCCCCGAGCGGGTGGACCTGGACCTCACCCCGGTGTACGGCATGGCCCGGCGGGAGCTGGCCGCGGCCGGGCTGGCGGGCGCCTCACGCCTGCCCGTCCTGCACCCGCGGATCGGGCTGTTCCCCGTGCGGGCGCTGCACGACGCGCGGACGGTCTGCGGCTGGCTGGTCCGGCTGAAATGGGTGCTGCCACTGCTGCCCGTGCCGCCGCTGGCGGTGGGGATGATCCTCGCGGGCGACCGCGGGGACGCGCTCACCGGCGCCGGGTTCGGGCTGGCCGCGAGCATGGTCGCGCTGACCGCAGGGCTGGCCGCCGTCCGTTCGCTCTGCCTGCCCGCCCTGGCGGACGGCGGTCCCCCGTCCCCGGCCGTTTACCCGATCTTCGACGCGCTCGCCCTGTTCCCCAGGGTCGGCCTGCGCGTCGTCTTCGCGGCGGGCCTGGTCACGGTCGGTGCGGTCTCCATCGTTCGCCGGCACCGGGCCGCGCGGGCACCGGACCCGGGCACCGGTGCCTCCCCGGGCACCGCGCCGTTCCCGGCCTCCGCGGGAGCCGAGGCGCCCCCCTGATCACCGGTCGGCGGTCACCAGTGCGCGGCGCCCGCGAACGAGGTCGGCGAGGGACGCCAGCCGAGCCGGTCCTGGGCCGCGGAGATGTCGAGAGTCCGCTCCACGGCCAGGTGTCCCACCGCGTAGCGGGTGAGCCGGGGCGGGCGGGCGGCCCCGAGCAGCCGGAACGCCGTCTCGGCGAGGGCGGACAGCGGACCCGCCAGCCCGAGGGGCAGATAGTACGGCTCGGCGTCGACGCCCCGCTCGGCGAGCACCGCGCGCAGGGCGTCGTCGAGGACGACCGGCTCGGCGTCGGCCACATTGAACACGCCGTGCTCCACCGGGCCGTCCGCGGCGCGAAGACAGGCCTGGACCAGGTTGTGCACCGAGGTCAGGCTGACGCGCGGGCGCCCGTCGCCCACGGCGATGAGCCGCGATCCGCGGACCGCGCCGAGGATCCGGGGCAGCAGGGTCGTGTCGCCCTCGCCGTAGACGGCATGGGGCCGCAGGACGATCGCCCGGCCGGCGGCCCGCTCGGCGGTGGCTTTGGAGGCGCCGTAGGCGTTGGCGTACCGGCGGACCGGGGCCTGCTCCTCGCGCGCCATGACGGTCGGCCGGAAGGGGTCGTAGACGCTGGCCGTACTGACGTGCACGAACCTCGCCCCGGGGAAGGCGGCGACCGCGTTGCGGGTGCCGCCGACGTTGGCGGCCCAGATGGCCGCGGGCGGTCCCCAGTCCGTGACGCTCCCGGCGCAGTGGATCACCACGTCCAGCTCCGGTAGCTCCGGTCTGCGTCCCAGCAGGTCCCACGCCGTGTACGGCGCGCCGCCCACGTGCGTCCCGGCCACCGAGCGCCGCCTGCCGAAGGCGTGCACCCGCCATCCCTCGCGCACGGCCGCGCGGCAGACCGCGCCGCCCACGAAGCCGGAGGCCCCGGTCACGCCGACCCTCACCGCGCCGCCCCCTTCCCGGCGGGGCTGCCGGGCTCGTCCCGTCCGGGGAAGGGGCCGGAGCCGTCCCGGGCCGGCCCCTTCCCCGGACGGGCGAGCACGCGGCGCAGCGCCGCCCGGTCGAGCTTGTCGGCGCGGCCGGAGCGGGGGAGGTCGTCCACGACCTCGACGCGGTCGGGGATGGCGGCGGCGTCCACGATCCGGGGAAGCGACCTGCGGAGCAGGGCCTCGTCGTAGTCCTCGGCGGCCACGACCGCCAGCACGACCTCCTCGTCCCCGGTCTCGGGGTCGGTGATGCCGACGATGGCGGCCTCGGCCACCCCGGGCAGCGCGGCGACGGCGGGTTCGTACAGTCCGGGGTAGATGTTGACGCCGTCGCGGAGGATCATGTCCTTCTTCCGGCCCAGCAGGACCAGCCGGTCGCCGTCCAGCCGGACCAGGTCGCCGGTGGCGACCTCCTCCAGCGGGTCCTCGCCGAGGTAGCGCGGGGCGACGTGCGGTCCGGAGACGAACAGTTCGCCGTCGTCGGCGATCCGGACGCCGACCCCGGGCAGGGGCGTGCCGAGCAGGTCTCCCCCGGTGTGGTCGAGCTTCTCGCGCGCCGAGGCGATCGCGATCGGCAGCGCCTCGGTCATCGCGTACACCGACAGCACCTCGGGGCCGGCGGCCAGTGCCCGGCGCAGCACGGCCGGGGGTGCGGGGGCCGCGCCGAGCAGTAAGTAGCGCAGGGTGCCCGGAAGCCGGGGCGTGCGGCGGAGCAGCCGGTCCAGGTGCACCGGGACGGCGAAGGCGTGGGTGGCCCTCCGGGCGGCCAGCTCCCCGGCGAGGTCCCCGCCGCCGGGCAGCGACCAGGTCGCCCCGGCCAGCAGCGCGGGCAGTCCCAGCATGAGCTGGTCGGTGTGCACCACGTCGCCGGGGCCCAGCGGGAACGCATCGTGGAACATCGCCAGCCCGGCCGCCAGTGACCCCCGGGTGTGCACGACTCCTCTGGGACGGGCGGTGGTGCCCGACGTGAAGATCACCGTCGCTGGTTGATCTGGTGAAATTTCCGTCATGTCAGGCGCGTCAGCGCCTGACATGACGGGGGCACCCGGCGCGGTGGGCAGGTTCGGCCAGGTCCGGTCCTCCGGCGGGACGGAGCCGGTGCGCCCGGCGCCGGACCCGCGCAGGATCCGGGACAGCCGCAGGGCGCCCCGGGGGACCCCCGGCAGCCACGGGCCCGTGTGCAGGTGGCGGACGGGCAGGCCGGGCAGGGGGGCCCGCAGGTTCGGCAGGAGCAGCCCCCGGCGGCGGGCCAGGCCGCTGAGCGGGCCGCTCAGCGGGTAGAGGAGTGACTCGGCCACCACCCACCTCGGCCGGGTGGCGGCCATGCGGGCGGTGAGCACGCCGGGGGCCAGACCGGGATCGGCCAGGACGAGCGTCCCGCCCGCCGCCACCGCGCCGAGCGCGAGCACCACCGCGTCCACCCCCGGGCGCACCGCGAACAGCACGCCGTCCCCGGGTCGCAGCCCGCCCGCCGTGCGATCCCCGGACCGGTGCCCGCTCGCCGCCCGGTCCCCGGGACGTCCGTCCGCCGCCCGGTCTTGAGGATGTGCCCCGCCCGCCGCGCCGTTCCCGGGCGACGAGCCGCCTGCCGGGTGCTCCGGTCCGCCGGGCGGGGCGGTCATCGCGGCGCGGACCGCCTCCACCCGCCGGGCCAGCTCCCGGTACGGGATCCTCCGGCCACGGCCGTCGATGACGGCGGTCCGCTCCGGCTCCCGCGCGGCGGTGGCCATGATCCCGGTGACGACGTCGTTCAACATGCCTCTATCCACAGGTGCCGGTAGGTGGGGATGAGGACTCCCCGGGCGGCGCGCCGCCGTACGACGCGGACGCGGTGGGAGAGCAGGACCGAGGCCACCGCCCGGATCTCGGCCAGGGCGAGCGGGTAGCCGATGCAGAAGTGCGGCCCGGCGCCGAACCAGAGCCTGCGCAGCTCGGGCGGGTGCTCGCGCGCCGGGTCGAACGGCCCGTGGGCCCGCGCGCAGTTGTGGGTCACGATCAGCACCCGGTCGCCGGGACGCGCCGCCACCCGCCCCACCCGCGCGGGCGCGCCCACCGAGCGCAGCATCAGCGGGGTCGGCGTGGTGATCCGCATGGCCTCCTCGATCAGCCGGTCCAGGTCGCCGGTGAGGTCGCGCGCCGACGACGGGTCCGCCCGCCGCGCGCGCCCCTGTTCCCGGCTCCGCCCCGGGCTCCGGTCCCGGTCCCGTGGCCCGCCGATCCCGTGGCCGTGGTCGTGGAGGAGAGCGATCAGCCGGGGGACGAAGGTCGCCACCGTCTCGGTGCCGGTCAGGAAGAACGCCCCGGCCGCCCCGCGGGCCTCGGCCGCCGACAGGCCCTGCGCCCGCATCCGGCCCATGACCGTCGACGCGTCGCCGGCGTCGTAGGCGGCCTGCGCGATGTCGCCGATCCGCGCCAGCACCCGCCGGGCGACCGCCACCTGCCGGTCCGACAGCCGCCGCGACCGCAGCGAGACCATCGAGACGACCCGCTCGCCGTCGGCGAAGAGCTCCCTGGCCCGCGCCTCGGACACCTCGCCCAGCCCGATCACCCGGCAGATCACCGCTCCGGCCAGCGCCCTCATCTCGTCCACCAGGTCGACCGTCTCCCCGCGTGCCAGCCGGGCCGACAGGTCCGCGAGCGGCCGGTCCAGCACGTCGGCCACGAGCGCCGAGGTGTGGGCGGGGGCGAACAGCGGCGCGAGCCGCCGGCGCAGCGCGAGATGGCCGGGGCCCTCCATGTTGAGCAGCACCGAGGGGCCGAGCACCGGCGTCCACAGGTCGCCGGGCGAGCCGGGGCCGTCCTTGCGGAACCGCTCGTCCGTCAGGACGGTCCGGGCGACGGCCGCGTCGTTCACCACGATCCCCAGGCCGGGGACCCGGACCACCGGGCCGAGGCGGGCCAGCAGCCGCATGAGCGGGTAGACGAAGGGGTGCGCGGCCAGCTGCAGCCGGACCTCGTGGTTCACCGGGCCCCCTCGGGCATGTCCCGGCCCTCGGACACGTGCCGGGTCAACGGATGTCGACCACTTCCGGGCGGTGGCGGTGGTCGGCGTACCAGGCGAGGGTGCCCGCCAGGCCGTAGGCCCGCAGCCGCCGCACCGAGCCGTGGACGACCACGTCGCGGCGGGAGCCGTACGCGGAGGTGACCTTCCGGACCCGGTTGACCAGGGCGCGGTCCTCGTGGACCTCCTCGATCGCGGTCCTCGGGAAGCCTCCGGCCCGCTCGTACAGCGACGCCGTGATGGCCAGGGCGCAGCCGGGCGTCATCACGTACGGCCCGCGGTAGGCCGGCGACCGGTTGCCCGGCCGGAAGCGGCCGAACGTCGCCGCCACGTCCACCACGAAGGGGATGAGCCGCCGCTCCCAGAATTTCAGCGGGAACTCGTCGGTGCGGGGCAGCAGGCGCCCGCCGACCATCTCCAGCCCGTCGCCGAACGCGCGGCGGATGTTGCGCACCCAGTCGGGGCGGGGCAGGCAGTCGGCGTCGGTCCTGGCCAGGTGGGTCGCGCCGTGCGCGATGGCGTACCGCATGCCGGTGTCCGCGGCGGCGCCGGTGCCCTTGCGGGGCTCGGTGACCACGGTGACGCCGTGCCGGCGGACGACCGCGGCCGTGTCGTCGGTGCTCGCGTTGTCCACCACCACGAGGGTGAAGTCGCGGTCGTCCTGCGCGGCCAGCGCGCGCAGGGTCGCCTCGATGCCTCGCGCCTCGTTGTAGGCGGGGACGATCACCCAGAGGTCCATCACATCTCCGCGAGCAGCACGCCGGTGCTGATCCCGCCGCCGAGGCCGAGCAGCGCCACCCGGTCGCCCGGCCGCCATCCGCCCAGCGCGAGCTGGAGCGGCAGGGTGGCGGAGGCGCAGTTGCCGTGCTCGGGCAGGCTGACCACCAGCCGGTCGGCGGGGATCTCCAACGTCTCGGCGAGGACGCGCAGGTACGGCAGCGCCACCTGGTGCACCGCCACCACGGCGAAGTCGTCCCAGCCCAGGCCGGTGCGCTTGAGCGCGTTACGGAAGATGTCCGGCCCGGCCAGCTCGAAGGCCTCCCGCAGCCGCCGCCCGTCCCCCCGGAAGTAGGAGTACTCCTCGTCGCGCGGGTGGGCGGAGCCGCCGCCGGGCAGGGTGCCGACCTCCCACGCCGTGGAGTCGGCCGCGAAGGCGCGGTAGAAGATGCCGCGCCCGGCGTCGGCGGTCACCAGCACCGCGGCGCCGGCGTCGGACAGCGTGTAACCGGCGAAGGACTCGGCGAACTGCGTCCGGTCCCGGACACGCCAGCGGACCGCCCGGGACGGGACCTCCCCCGAGCAGACCAGCACCCTGCGGTGCGCGCCGGACAGGATGAGCGCCTCGGCCACCTGGATGCCGTTGAGCATGCTGTTGCAGGCGTTCTTGACGTCGAACACCGGGCACGAGAGCCCGAGCTTGGCCGCCACGATGTGCGCGGTGGCGGGCTCGACCATGTCCTGGGAGGCGGAGGCGAAGATCAGCAGGTCGGCGCCGTCATGGTCGAGACGGCGGGCCGCCTCGGCCGCGAGGTCGGACGCCTGCTGGTCGTCATGGGCGACGTGCCGGGCGCGGATGCCGGTCAGCCGTTCGACGATGCCGCGCTGGGGGACGTATCCCTCGATCCGCCGTTCCACCTCCGCGCTGGACAGCGTCCGTTCCGGCAGATAGGTCGCGACGCCCGTGATACGGGCCTTCATCGGAGCTCCTAGGTGGTGTCTCGTTTCCCCACGGTTTCGCAATGTAGCGAAAAGCCGGATGACTGTCGCGATCGCACCAGGCAAGACGGACGCCATGAAAGGCGGAATGTCGGGTTAGGCCGGGCCCTCACCTGGCATGAGACGGCGAGTGCGGGGTAGCCGGTGGCGCTATGAGCGACGTTGAGACGGGGACGGTGACCACGAAGGTCCCCGCACGGCTGGACCGGCTGCCATGGTCACGATGGCACTGGATGATCATCATCGGCCTCGGAACCGTCTGGATCCTCGACGGGCTCGAGGTGACCATCATCGGGAACCTCTCCGCGCAGCTCGCCAAGGAGGGAAGCGGCCTGGCGATCACCCAGGCCCAGGTCGCCGGCACGGCGGCGGCCCTCTACGTGGCCGGCGCCTGCGTGGGCGCGCTCTTCTTCGGCTGGCTCACCGACAAGTTCGGCCGCAAGAAGCTGTTCATCATCACGATGGTGGTCTACCTGGTCGCCACCGCGGCGACCGCCTTCTCGTTCTCCGCGTGGTGGTTCTTCCTCTTCCGCTTCCTGACCGGGTTCGGCATCGGCGGAGAGTACGCGGCGATCAACTCCGCCATCGACGAGCTGATCCCCAGCCGGCACCGCGGCCGCATCGACGTCGTCATCAACGGCAGCTACTGGCTCGGCGCCGCCGGCGGCGCGCTGCTGACCGTCCCCCTGCTCAACGACCTCCCGGTCAACATCGGCTGGCGCGTCGCGTTCGGCCTGGGCGTGTTCCTCGGCCTCGCCATCCTCCTCGTCCGGCGGCACGTGCCGGAGAGCCCCCGCTGGCTGTTCATCCACGGCCGGGGCCGGGAGGCGGAGGAGCTGGTCGACGGCATCGAGGAGCGCGTCGAGACCGAGAAGGGCGAGCGCCTCTCCGAGCCCTCCTCCTCCATGACCATCCACCAGCGCCGCTCGATCGGGTTCGGCCAGATCGCGCACACGATGGTCGCCCGCTACCCCAAGCGCACCATTCTCGGCTTCTCGCTCTTCATCGGGCAGGCGTTCCTCTACAACGCCATCACCTTCGGGTACGCCCAGATCCTGTCGACGTTCTTCAAGATCGACACCAACACCGGCTACTTCTTCGCGGTCATCGCGGTCGGCAACTTCCTCGGCCCGCTGCTGCTCGGCCACCTGTTCGACACCGTCGGCCGAGTGCCCATGATCTCCGGCACCTACATAGGGTCCGGGGTGCTGCTGCTCGGTACGGCCTGGCTGTTCAACCAGGGCGTGCTGACCGCCGTCACGCTGACCGCCTGCTGGTGCGTCGTGCTCTTCTTCGCCTCGGCGGGGGCGAGCGCGGCCTACCTGACGGTCAGTGAGATCTTCCCGATGGAGACCCGGGCCATGGCCATCGCCTTCTTCTACGCGATCGGCACCCTCGTCGGCGGCGTCGCCGGGCCCCTGATCTTCTCGAGCCTGGTCGAGAGCGGCCGGCCGGGTGACACGGCCCTGGCCTTCGCCATCGGCGCGGTCCTGATGATCGCGGCCGGGCTGGTCGAGGTGTTCCTCGGGGTGAAGGCCGAGGGCAAGAGCCTTGAGGAGATCGCGGAGCCACTGAGCAGCGCGTCGGCCAAGAGCACCGCTGCGGCCTGATCGGGCTGAAGCGCACCGCTACGGCCGGATTCAGCCGAAGATCGTCGCAGCGGCCGGATCCGGCCGTTTCCGAGCCCGCCGGGCCTCACCCCGGCGGGCTCGGTCGTTCGCGGACGGAACCCGGCCGGCCCGCCGTGGCCGGCGGAACCGGGGAGACGGTGAAAGGCTTGGTACGATACTCATTATCACTTGAGCAGTTGTTCAGGAGTTTTCTCATGGATGTCCTCGCCGACCCGGACGCCTGCGCAGGCAGGGAGCCGGACGCGGACCGGGTGGCGGCAACGCGCGACCGGCTTCTCAGCGCCGAGGAGGCCACCCGGCTGGCCGAGCTGTTCCGGCTGCTGGGCGACCCGACCCGGGCCCGCCTCCTGTACGCGTTGCTCGACGGCGGCGAGCTGTGCGTCTGCGATCTCACCGAGACGGTGGAGGTCAGTGACACCGCCGTGTCGCACGCTCTGCGGCTGCTGCGGACCTCGGGTGTCGTGGCCGCCCGCCGGGCGGGCCGGATGGTCTACTACCGCCTCGCCGATCTCCACGTGCGGATGCTGCTCGACCTCAGCCGCGAGCACCTGCGCCACGCCTGACCCGCCCGTCCCTCCGGCCGTGCCTGACCCGCCCGTCCCGTCGGCCGGCCGTGCCGCCCCCTTCGGCCCGTGCCTGGCTCGCCGTCCCGCCGGCCTGCCCGCCGTACGGTGGCGTCCCCTTCAACGGGGTCAGCTGACTTCGCCTAGCTATGCCGGATTTCGTCCGGCCTTCCCAGCCGGGGAGCGCCCTCCATGGGGTCGGGCGGCGCCTCCGCGTCATCGAGGAGCGGTAACTTCAGGACGAACCGGGCTCCCTCTCCCCGCGGCCGGTCCGTCGCGTACAGCGTGCCCCCGTGCGCCGTCGCGATGTCCCTGGCGATGGACAGGCCGAGTCCCGTCCCGCCCGCCTCCCGGCTGCGGGCGGTGTCCAGGCGGGTGAACCGCTGGAAGATCCGTTCCCGGTCGGCCTCCGGGACACCGTGGCCGTCGTCGACGACCTCCAGCACGGCGTCGTCCCCGGTCCGGCAGACGTTGATCTCGATCATGCCCGCGGCGTGCCGTTCGGCGTTGGCCAGCAGGTTGGTCAGGACCCTGCAGAGCTGGAGCCGGTCGCCCCGGACGGCCACGTCCGGGTGCAGCCGCAGGAGCACCTCGTGCCGGGACGGCCGCTGCTCCATCTCGCTGGTGACCAGCTCCGTCAGGTCGACGCGATGGTGATCGAGCCGTAACCCGGAGTCGAGGCGGGTGAGCGTGAGCAGGTCCTCGATGACGGACTGGAGCCGCTCGGCGTCCTTCAGCGCCGACCGCATCGCCGTCGCCGGGTCCTCGGAGTCCGGAGCGGCCAGCGCCAGCTCCAGCTTGGTGCGCAGGCCGGTCAGCGGGGTGCGCAGTTCGTGGGAGGCGTCGGAGGCGAAGCGGCGCTCCATATCCCTGGCGTGCTCCAACCGGTCGATGGTCCCGTTGATCGATTCGATGAGCGTGCTCAGCTCACTGCCGGAGGCGGGTACGGCTATCCGGCGGCTGAGACCGGACACGGCGATCTCCGCCATCTCGGCGCGCATCCGCCGTACCGGTTCGAGGGCCCTGCCGACCAGCCACCAGGTGCCCCAGCCCACCAGGCCGAGGAGTGCGAGGCAGAAGGCGGCCAGCACGCCCTCCAGGGTGTGGCCGAGCAGCAGCGGTGGTTTCCGCTCGGCCGCGTAGACCATGACGTCGCCGTAGGGGGAGGACCTGTCCTCTAGGCCGACGGCGACGAAGCACGTCTGTCCGGCTGCCGGAACCGTCACGCAGGGGGTGTCCACCACGCGGGTGTCGTCCGGGCCGGGCCACGCGCGGCTGATCGGCGGCTTCCCCTCCATCATGGGACTGGCCGCGACGACCCGGCCGGCGCGGTCGACGGCCTGCAGCCGGCTGACGGTGTCGGTGGGGATGACCCCGCCGGGCACCCCCTGATGGACCTCTCTGACCGCCAGCCGGGCCGCCCGGGCGGCGTTGTCCGTCGTGTAGTTCAGCGCTTTGCTCCGTAGGGCCGTCGACGTCGCGAGCGCGCCGATCCCCAGCACGAGGGCGAAGATCAGAACGGTGATGAGCGTCGCCCTCCCTCGTAAGGAGTGCGGGCCTCGCCAAACGTTCACGGATCTCCTCCGGTCTCCTTCCGGTCGAACACTCACCAAACACTAGGAGCCGGACATTCGGCGGCGGGTAAAGGAGGAAGACCTTTCGCGACTTTTTACGCGAAAAGGACAATATCCGGCAGTTCGCCCCGAGAGGCGACGCCGAGCTTGGGATACGCCTTGTAGAGGTGGTATCCGACCGTGCGGGGGCTGAGGAAGAGCTGGGCGGCGATGTCCCGGTTGGACAGCCCGCGGGCCGCCAGCCGTACGATCTGCAGTTCCTGGGGGGTGAGCCGGGCCAGCACGCCGGGGGCGGGCGCCTCGGGCGCGGCGGACCCGGTCGCGCCCAGCTCCGTGCGGGCCCGCGCGGCCCACGGCGCGGCCTCCAGCCGCTCGAAGGTCTCCAGCGCGGACCGCAGGTGCGGGCGGGCATCCGACTTGCGCCGGGTACGGCGGAGCCACTCGCCGTAGAGCAGCTCCGTCCTGGCCTGCTCGAAGGGCCGCGCTCCGGTCTTCAGCGCCGCGGTGAAGCACTCCTCGGAGTCCTCCAGCAGGGCCCGGCAGCGCAGCACCAGGGCGTGCGCCCAGGGCCGCCCGGTACGGCGGGCCCAGTCGCGGTAACGGGCGAAGGGACCGGCCGCCCGCTCCGGGTCGCCGAGCCGTACCGCCGCCTCCACCAGGTCGGGCACACACCGCGTCTCCGACACCTGGTACCCGCCCGCCAGGGGCGCGAGCCGGGTGAGCGCCGCCTCCACGCGGCCGTGGCCCAGGTCGAGCGTGCCCAGCGCCCAGGCCGTCCAGCCCGTCCCGATCACGCCGTCGGCCAGGGCGTCGTTGACGAGCGCGTGGCAACGCCCGTCGTCGCCCTCGACCGCGGCGAGATAGGCGAGGAAGGCGCTCAGCTGGCCGGCCCACTGCGCCTGGCCGGTGTCCCGGGCGATGCGCAGCCCCTCGTCGGCGGCGGCCAGCGCGTCACGGTGCCGCCCGTGGAACAGTTCCGTCTCGGCGGAGAAGAACAGCAGCGTCGGCAGCACCCCGATGGTGCCCCGGGTGCGGGCCTCGTCCACCAGGGACCTGGCGACCTCGCCGACCTCGGCGTCCTGCCCGGCCGCCAGCCCGATCCCGCAGACCTGGACCAGGTCGCGCGGGCTGTCGGCGCCCGCCCGGCGGGCCTCGGCGACCACCTCGGTGAGCGGAGGGAGATCACCGGGCCCCGACAGCACCGCCGTGACGAAGCCGGCGACCGGGGCCAGCGGGTCGCCCGGGGGCAGGGTCAGCGCGCGCAGCCGCTCCGTGACGCGCGCCACCTCGGGCTCCCCGAGATACCAGGCGCTGTGGAACGCCTGGATCAGCATCCGGGCCGCCCGCGCGCCGTCCACCGGCGCGGCGCCGTCGAGCAGCGCGTCGTACGCCTCGCGCGGCGCTCCCCGCAGGAAGGCCGCCGTCGCCCGGACGTGCGTGAGCCGGGCCCGCAGCGCCGGGCTCCCGCCGCTCCCGCCGCTCTCGTCGGCCCCATCGCTCTCGCCGTCGTGGCCGGGGTCCCCGGGGTCGTGGTGGCCGTCCGCGCCGCCCGTACGTCCGGCGTCACCGGCGAGCGCGGCGAGCTGCCGGGCGCCCTGCTCGGCGAGCGCCCCGGCCCGGTCCAGCTCACCGGCCCAGATCGCCGCCTCGGCCGCCAGCGTGAGCCGCCGGGCCCGCGTCTCCGGCAGCGCGCTGAGCCGGGCCGCGCGGTCGTAGGCCGAGGTCGCGGCGGCGTACCCGCTGCGCTCGCTCGCCCGTGCGGCGGTGCGCTCCAGCTCCGCGGCCACCTCCTCGTCGGGGCCGGTCGCCGCCATGGCCAGATGCCAGGCCCGCCGGTCGGCGTCGTCCTCGCCGGTGAGCGCCTCGGCCAGCGCCCGGTGCACGGCCAGCCGCAGGCTGGGCGGGATCCCCTGGTAGACGGCGGCGCGGACCAGGGGGTGGCGGAACACGACGGAACCCGCCTCGACCCGGACCAGCCCCGCGCTCTCCGCCGGGTGCAGGTCCTCCAGGTGGTCCCCGAACCTGGCCGCCGCCGGCAGCACGACGTCCAGGCCGCCGGTCCCGGAGGCCGCGGCCACCGCAAGCAGTCCCTGCGTCGCCTCGGGCAGCCGCCTGAACCGGTCGAGGAAGGCGTCCTGGACCCGTTCGGTGAGCGGCAGCGCCGTACCGTCGTCCGGGTCGCCGGGCGGGACGCCGGGGGATCCGGCCCGGGAGAGGGCGGCGGGAAGCTCGATCAGCGCGAGCGGGTTGCCCCGCGCCTCGGCGAGCACGCGGTAGCGGATGACCGGGTCGATGGTCTCGCCCGAGACCGAGCCCAGCAGCGCCGCGGCGGCGACGGGGTCGATCCCGCCGAGCGTCAGCTCCGCCACGCCCGGCGCGGTGAACGGCTCGCGGGCGGCGAGGACCAGCGCGATCCCCTCGGCGTCCAGCCGTCGCGCGGTGAAGAGCAGCGCCTCGGCCGACGCCCGGTCCAGCCACTGCGCGTCGTCCACCAGCACCAGCAGCGGGCCGTCCTCGGCCAGTTCGCTCAGCAGCGAGAGCACGGCCAGGCCGACCAGCAGCCGGTCCCCGGGCTCGGCGGCGGCCAGGCCGAACGCCGCGCGCAGCGCCCGTTCCTGCTGCGCGGGCAGCGCCCCCGCCCGGTCGAGCACCGGCCGCAGCAGCAGGTGCAGGCCGGCGAACGGCAGCTCGGACTCCGGCTCCACCCCGGTGCCGCGGATCACCCGCGCGTCCCCGGCGGCCTCGGCCGTCTCGGCGGCGTGGTCGAGCAGCGCGGTCTTGCCGATGCCGGGCTCGCCCCGGACGAGCAGGGCGCCGCTCCGGCCTTCGCGGGCGTCCGCCAGCAACCGGTCGATGACGGACTGTTCGGCCGATCTACCGTGCAACATGGGTGAAACCCTACTCATTCGCCCTGTTGGGCCGTGAAGTGTCATGTGGTCCGGCCGGCGGGGCGGCCACGGTCCCGGACCGGGACGACGGACCCGGCGCGTACCGGGGGCGGCGCCGGCCGGACGGAGAGGTCAGGTGCCCGCGCAGGAGTCGTGGGTGGCGTCGAACCCCTTCAGGCTGTCCGTGTCGTTCTTCCTGATCGGCTTGAGCCCCTTCCAGTCGTCGCCGACGGTCAGGATGAGCCTCGGCGTGGTCGCCCGGGGCACCGCCAGGCCGGTCGAGACGAGCAGGTCGCGGGTGAGCGTGGGGACGCCGGGCTCGCCGTTCGGCGAGTACGCGATCGTGGTCTTCGGGTACGGCTTGCGCGGCGCGTCACCGATCTTGTAGATGTGGTAGCCCCGTTCCTCCAGCTGGACGGCCACCTGCGAGCCCAGGCCGGAGCGGCTCGTCCCGTTGCGGACCTCGACCTGGATCTTCGAGCGGGAGACCTTCGTCTGCCCGCCCTTGATCCCGGAGCCGGCGAGCGTCCTGTCCCGCGCGACCATCTGGAACAGCGCCTTGCTCTGCGGCTGCGTCCACTCCACCCGGCCGGGGTAGGTGGCCGAGTATCTCCAGGGCGTGGTGACGAAGCGGATCTGCCCGGCGGCCATGCCCTTGGCGCTCGTCGCCAGGTCCTTGATGACGCCCGTGGTGAGGCCGGAGTCGGTGGTCACCGACTTCGTGGCCGCGTCCAGGAAGCCGAAGAGCCTGGTGGGATCCGTGAGCGTGTCGCCGCTCATCACCTTCTTGACCATGGACGCGACGAACATCTGCTGCCGCTGGATGCGCCCGATGTCGGAGCCGTCGCCGAGGCTGTAGCGGACGCGGACGTAGCCGAGGGCCTGCTCGCCCTTGAGGACCTGCCGTCCGGCGGGGAGGGTGAGCAGGGCCTTCTTGTCGTGGATCGGCTCCGGGATGCAGACCTCGACGCCGCCGACCGCGTCCACCATGCTCTTGAAGCCGGTGAAGTCGACCTTCACGAAGTGGTCGATGCGGATCCCGGTGAGCGACTCGACGGTCTTCCAGGTGCAGCCGATCCCGCCGAAGTTGAACGACTCGTTGATCATGCCGATGTGCGCCCGCTGACCCTGGAGGCCCCTCGCGGCCTTGCAGTCGGGGAGCTGCACCATGGAGTCGCGGGGGAAGCTGATGATCATCGCGTTGTCCCGCTTCGGCGAGATGTGCGCCAGCATGATCGTGTCGGTCCGCTCGCCGACGGCCGGGCCGTACTTGGCGTTCTTGCCGTTGCGCTGGTCGGAGCCGACCACCAGGACGTTCAGCGCCTTGGTCGCGATCTTGGCGGGTCGCGGGCCCAGCTCCTCGGCTCCGACCTCGACCCGCTTGACGTTCCCGTTCAGCTTGACGTAGGCGGCGGCCGCCGTCCCGGCCACCGCCACCACGACGGCGGTGCCGCCGGCCACCGTCCACCGGAGCCACCGGCGGCGACGCGGTACGGCCCGCGCCGGGGGCTTCGCGGGCGCGGGCTGCGCGGAGGGCTCCGCGGGCGCGTCCATCGACCCGTTGCTCACGTGACTCCCAAGGGGACTGGCCGGGGCGCGCGCCCTCGGCTGGGGCCGGATTCCGGCAGAGGGAGTGTACTGATCCCAGGTAAAAGTCAAGTAAGGATTGCGCATATAGCCTTTTGCCCCATAGCTACGCTTTCATGACGCTCTAAGCATTTCGTCTGGTCGTGGGCCCGGGCGGAACGGGCGCCGGAGGGCGGTCTCCGGCGGGCCGGTGCGCCCGGCGAGGGTTCCGGGCGGGTGCCGCCCGTGGGGATGCCCGGCGACCGGCGTGCCCGCGCGGATTCCGGGTGGGCCGGCGTGCCCGTGAGGGCTTCCCCGTGCGGTGCGCCGATCGGGGGGTGAGGCCGGGGAAGCCGGTCTTGTTATGATCCGCCGATGATTATCCGAGTCGGCGGTCTCGCCGATGTCCCGGCGGTGCTGGCGATGTTCGACGGCGCGGTGGCGTGGCTGACCGCGCGGGGCCGTACCGGGCAGTGGGGCAGCGAGCCCTTCTCCACCAATCCCGCCCGCGCCGAGAAGGCCGCCGAATGGGCCGCCTCGGGCGGGATGCGCATCGCCGAGATCGACGGCCGGCCCGCCGGCTGCCTCGTCGTCGGCCCCGCGATGGAGTACGTCCCCCAGGCCGCCGAACCCGAGTTGTACGTGCGGGTCCTGATCAACGACCGGCGGTTCCACGGTCGGGGCGTCGGCTCCGCGCTGCTGGAGCGGGCCGTGACGGAGGCGGCGGAGCTGGGCGTCTCGCTGGTCCGGGTCGACTGCTACGCCGGGGACGACGGCCGGTTGGTGCGCTACTACGAGAGCCAGGGGTTCACCAGGACCGAGACGTTCACGGTGGGCGAGTGGCCCGGTCAGATCCTGGAGCGAAGGCTTCCCGTCACGACGGGCTGACCGGGCGGCCGGGTGCACCCGGGTCGCACTCGGGTGCGCCCGCGGGCCGCCGTGTTTCCGCGGCGGGGTGGTCATACGCAGGAAATATCGACAAGAGAGGATTGGGACTGGGTTTACCGTCTTATGGGGGTTTCGTGAACACTGCTCTCGATCATTCCTATCGGGGCGAACATCCCGTCCGTACCCTCGCCTACCTCTTCAAGGAAGACCGTCTCAAGCTGGTCGCCGCGGTCTTCGCCTTCCTCCTCAAGCACAGCCCCACCTGGCTGTTGCCGCTGATCACCGCCAACGTCATCAACATCGTGGTCGGCCACCGTCCCATCGTCGAGCTGTGGGCCAACACGGCCGTCCTGCTCGCCCTGCTGCTCCTCAACCACCCCTTCCACCTCCTCTACGTCCGCTGGATGCACGGCGCGATCCGGCGGGTTGGTGTCAACCTGCGCTCCGCGCTCTGCCGCCGCATGCAGCAGCTCTCGATCGGCTACCACTCCCGGGTCAGCGCCGCCGTACTCCAGACCAAGGTCATCCGGGACGTCGAGAGCATCGAGCAGACCAGCCAGCAGGCGAGCGACATGGGCCTCTCGGCCCTCACCACCCTGGTCGGCGGCCTCGCGGTGATCGCCTTCCGGGTGCCCGCCGCGATCCCGGTCCTCCTGGTGATCGTGCCGGTCGCCGCCTTCCTGGTGATGCGGCTCCGCACCCGCCTGCGGGAGGACAACGAGAGCTTCCGCCGCGAGGTCGAGACGCTCTCCAGCCGGATCAGCGAGATGACCACCCTCATCCCCATCACCCGGGCGCACGGCCTGGAACGCGACGCCCTGCACCGCGTGGACGGCACGCTGACCAAGGTGCTGAGCAAGGGACTCAGGCTCGACCTGCTCAACGGCAGCTTCGGCGCCCTCGCCTGGATCCTGCTCAACGCGCTGGGCGTCGCCTTCCTGACGGGCTCCGCGCTCATCGCCTACTACCAGGTCATCCCGATCACCGCCGGTGACGTGGTCATGCTGACCACCTTCTTCACCACCCTCACCTCCGCCGTCACCTCCCTGCTCAGCCTGACCCCGGTGATCAGCAGGGGACTGGCGTCGGTCCGGTCGATCGGCGAGGTGCTCCAGGCCCCCGACCTGGAGCACAACGAGGGCAAGGTGAAGGTCGACTCGGTACGCGGCGAGGTGGAGTTCCGCGACGTCGGGTTCTCCTACGGCGAACCCGGCGAACCCCCCGCGGTCACCGGCCTCACCCTCAGGGCGGTGCCCGGCGAGACGATCGCCCTCGTCGGCCCCTCGGGCGCGGGCAAGTCGACCGTGCTCAACCTCGTCATCGGCTTCCTGCGGCCGACCTCCGGACGGATCCTGCTCGACGGCCGCGACATGGAGACGGTGGACATGCGGACCTACCGCCGCTTCATGTCGGTCGTGCCGCAGGAGTCGATCCTGTTCGAGGGCAGCATCAGGGAGAACGTCACCTACGGCCTGGCCGACGTCTCCGAGGAGCGGCTGATGCGGGCCCTGCGGGACGCCAACGCGCTGGAGTTCGTCGAACGGCTGCCCGCCGGGCTCGACACGGTCGTCGGGGAACGCGGGGCCCGGCTGTCCGGCGGCCAGCGGCAGCGGCTGGCCATCGCCCGCGCCCTGATCCGCGACCCGCGCGTGCTGATCCTCGACGAGGCGACCTCCGCCCTGGACTCCCGGTCGGAGGCCCTCATTCAGCAGGCACTGGCCCGGCTGGTCGCCGGCCGTACGGTGTTCGTCGTCGCGCACCGGCTGTCCACGATCCGGAACGCCGACCGCATCGCGGTCATGAGGGACGGCGGCATCGCGGAGGCCGGCACCCACGAGGAGCTGATGCGGCTGCGCGGCGTCTACGCGGGGCTCCAGCAGGCCCAGCTCGCCTGACGCGGCGGAGCCGGGGAGAACGGCCGGGAAGAACGGAGCCTGGAACGGCGGAGCCGGGAACGGAGGGTTCCGGAAGTCCGGAAGAAGGAAGGGCGCGGGACGGTCTCGCCGTCCCGCGCCCTTCGCCGGCCGGGCCTTCCGCCGGCCGGGCCTTCCGCCGGCCGGGCCTTCCGCCGGCCGGGTCGTCCATCGGCCGGCCCGCCCGGCGGTGAGGTCGTCCGGTGAGGTCACCCGGCGGGATCAGCCCGTGCCGGCGGCGTTCAGCGGATAGATCCGCAGCCAGTCGACCTCCATCCACGCCTCTCCCTCGGTGCCTCCGCCGGGGAACCAGTCGAGCTGCAGGCACGGCTGCATCACACCGGTCGTGTGCCTGGCCGAGCGGAACCACTCCTTGCCGTCGATGTAGCCGACCGTGCCCTGCGGGCTGACCTCGACCGCGTAGGTGTGCCAGGCGGTCACCTCCACGTCGGAGTAGGACTGGTACTCACCCTGCGGGGTCTGCAGGTAGAAGTTGGGACGCCACTTGCCCGGATAGTCGTAGACCCCCAGGAAGTCGATCTCCTCGTTCGTGGTGCTCTGCACGTCGCCCCCGCCGTCACGCGGCCACAGCAGGGCGAGAGGGCGGTAGGCGGTCGCCCCGCCCTCGTACATCCGGACCCGGGTCTCCCAGCGCCCGTACGCCTGCTCGTGGCGCGCGCCGATCCCGGCCGTGGTGCCGTCGGCGCGGCCGTAGAGGTAGAGCGAGCCGTTGCCGATGTAGAGCTGGTCGGGGGAACGGCGGCCCTTGCCGGCATGGCCGGGCGAGTTGTAGACCACCCAGTCGGCCGGGTCGAGGACGCGGTCGAACTCCGCGCACCACGAGGGCGTGCCCCAGCCGAGGGTCCCGGCCGCGCTCGCCTGACCGGCCGCGCTCGCCTGACCGGCCGTGCCCGTCTGGCCGGTCGTGTTCGCCTGGTCGGCCTGGGCCGGGCCGCAGACGGCTCTCGCGGCGCCGGACGCCGCCTGACCGGGGGCGGCGCCGATCGTGCCCGCCGCCAGCGCGGCCACCAGGCCGAGTACGGCCGTCCGCGCCGGTAATCGATGGATCATCGTTGCTCCTTGGAACTGGCACAGAGCGCCGAGGGGCTGAAGCCCCAGCAACCGGCCTTGACCGGGGTCGCGGGCCGCGAGGCGGACCCGCCCGGCGCGAGCGGAACGGAGTATGCGGGTGGTGCGAAGGCCCACCGGGGCGCCCAGGACGGCGCCTGACGGCCGGTGGCCTGCGGCGGCGCGGCAGAGCCGATCGTACGGCCATGCCAGGGCGCGAGACTCCAACATGCCGAATCCCGCCACGACGCGCAGTCACCGGAACCCGCGACCCCCGAGGTGAAGAAGGAACGCGCCAGCGGAGGCAGCGGCAGGACCGGCCTGGTGGCGGGGACTCCGAGGAGAGCCGCGGCCGAGTGGTCACCGGACTCCGTGGCCGGCTGACCGGTGGAGAACGCGGGGGCGGTGGGGGTCACGGCGGTGGGGGGGATGGGCGCCGCGGTCGGATCCGCCGGATCGGCCGTGGGACGTTCCGTACGCGCGGTCGGGACCGGGTCGGGGACGGCGGGAACGTCGTCGGTGACGCCGGTCCCATCGGCGGTCGGGACGGGAGAGGGCTTCGCCACGTCCCTGGGAGCCTTCCTGGGCGTCCTGCCGGACCTGTCCGGGGTGCCGTCCCCTGACGTGGCCTTCTTCGACGACTCCTTGGCGCCCTTCCCGGACGGCTCCTTCGCCGACTCCCCGGAGTCCTTCTTCCCGGACTCTTTCCCGGAGGACTCCTTCGTGCCCTTCTCGTCCTTCTTCCCGTCGTCATCCTTCGGAGCGTTCTTACCGGCGTCCTCGCCCTTCTCCCCGGACTTCCCCTTCTCCTCGTCCTTCTTCTCGGAGCCGCCCTTCCCCGAGTCGTTCTTCCTCGGGTCGTCCTTGCCGGTGGAACCCTCGCCGTCCTGGGACGGCTTGGTCTCCGGTCCCCGGGGCTGCTCGGGTGTCTGCGGGGCGGGGGACTCGCCTCCCGAGGACGGGGGCTGTGCCGTGGCCTCGGGTGCGGCGCTGGGCGCCGGAGCGGGGGAGTCCTTCCCGCCCTTGTCATCGGTGCCGGGCGCGTCCTTGGTCGTGACGTCGGGCGCGTCCTTGGTCTTGGAATCCGGTGCGTCCTTGCGCTTGGCGTCGGACCGCGGCGCGTCCTTGACCTTGTCATCGGTATCGGGTGCGCTCTTTGTCTCGGCGTCGGGCGCGCTCCTGGTTTCGGCGTCGGGCTTGTCCCTGCGCCTGGTATCCGGTTTTGGAGTGATTTTTCGGACTGTGGTGCCGGAGGAGTTCTTTCCTTCCCGCCCGGTGTCACGACCGGAGGCGCGGCCGGAGTCGTCCGTCGTCCTCTGACCGGAGTCGGAGGAGCCCTTCGCTCTTCTCGGCGCGGGCTCGGACCGGTCGGTCGGCTCGGACCGGGGCGCCGAACGGGACTCGGGTGCGGGACCGGACCGCGGCGCCGGGTCGGAGCCGGACCGGGATGCCGTGCCCGACTCGCGGGCCCGGCCTGACCCGCCGCCCTCGCGGGAGCGTGAGGACGTGCCGCTCTCCGCACCGGAGGAGCCGCCCTCTCCGCCCGTGGGCGCCCTTTCGGCGGTGGGCTCGTCACGGGAGGAGCCGCCTCCTCCGCTCCGGGGCCTCCCCTCCACGGTGGACGACTCGTCGCGGGAGGAGTCGTCCTGAGGTGCGGGCGCGTGGTCCCGGCCGCCGCCGGGAGCGGGTTCGCCCGGGGCGATGGCGGAACCGCCGGCCGGGTCGGACGACGAGGCGCCGGTCCACTCCTGGTCGGCCTTGGCGTACCAGGGCTGGGCGACGACCGCGCCGGCCGTCGCGGAGACCCCCGCCAGGAGGAGGCCGGAGACCAGGGTGACGCGGCGAGGTGAGCTGCGTGGGGACATGTGCGGTCTTCCTCGTTCCATGGGCGTTCTACGCGTTCTGCGTGTTCTACGGGGTGGAGTCGGGAGTGGGCGCGGAATCGGGTGCGGACAGGGACTTCCAGCCCGCGGCGGTGAACTCCGGGGTCCCGGGCAGGGCGACGGCGGGCAGTGCGCCGGGGGACGGGTCCGGGACGTTGACCCAGTCGCCCTTCCCGCCGGCCCGCATGTCGGGGTGCCAGGTCATGAGCAGGTTCATGGCGTACGGGCTGGAGTAGATCGGGTCGGTGTCCTGGGTGCCCTTGGTGGCGGTCACCTGCACCAGCACGGACACCTGGATCTGGTCCTGGGCGCGGACCCGCCACTGGACCCCGATCGTCCGCGTCCGCATGGCGGCGCCGTCCGGGAGCGCGCCGGTCTTCGGCAGGCCGAGCGTCTCACGCCAGCTCGCGACGGTGTCCCGGGCGCCGGCGCGGGCCGCCTCCTGCTGGTCGGGAGGGACGTACAGGACCGCGGCCCGCTCGGCCTGGGCGGTGTCCAGCGTCCAGGCCGCCTCCAGGGTGGCCGCCGCCGCCGAGACCGCGCCCAGCTCGGTGCGGGGGAACCCGACGGGGTAGCCGGCCTCGCCCTCGTACCCGGCGGGGGTCGCGAGCACGACGGAGTCGGTGGCGGCGTTCGTCACCCGCACCGTCGGGGGTTCGGCCTCGGGCCGCAGCACGTGCCACACCCAGACCGCCGCGAGGATCGCCCCGACGATCGAGACGACCACGATGATCATCCGTCGGGGGGAGCGGGACGGCGGTCCGAGGTCCCAGTCGAGATCGACGTCCTCGGGAACGGGCGGCACTAGCGGCTCCGGTCGGGACGCTGGCCGAAGGACTGGCCGGCCGCCGCCGCCAGGCGCAGGTACGCCCCCCGGGTCGTGGGCCGCAGCCGGGCGAGATCGACCTCCGCGCCCTCCTTGAGATGGGGGTCGTAGGGGATGCGGACCACCGCGCGGCAGCGGGAGGCGAAGTGCCGTTCCAGCAGCGACAGGTCCACGTCGGTCTTCGGCTCCACGGCGTTCAGCACGACGATGGCGTTCCTGACCAGGTCGGCGTGCCCGTGGGCGGTGAGCCAGTCGAGCGTGGCGGCGGCCGAGCTGGCCCCGTCCACCGCGACCAGGGTGACCAGCACGATCTGGTCGGCCAGCTCCAGCGTCGCGTCCATGGCCCCGTGCAGCAGGCCGGTCCCGCAGTCGGTGATGCAGATCGAGTAGTAGCGCTCGATGATCCCGGCCACCGTACGGTAGTCGTCGGCGTTGAACGCCTCGCTCACCGCGGGGTCGGTGTCGGACGCGAGGACCTCCAGCCGGGCCGACGACTGGGAGGTGAAGGCGCGGGCGTCGGCGTAACGGAGGATGTGCGGGGCCTCGGCCAGCATGGTGCGGATGGTCGCGGCCGTCTCCGACTTGACCTTCAGCCCGAGGGTTCCGCGGTCGGGGTTGGCGTCGATGGCGATGACCCGGTCACCGCGCAGCGAGGCGAGCGTGTTGCCGAGGGCCACGGTCGTCGTGGTCTTGCCCACTCCGCCCTTGAGGCTCATGACCGCGATCCGGTGGTGCCCGCTCGCGACGGGGGTCTGGGCCTGGGCCATCAGTGTGCGGCGTTCCAGTTCGGCGGAGGATTCGGATGGGGTGATCCGGCCGCCGGACAGCCGCCAGACGAGCCGCCGCCATCCGCCCGCGGGCTCGGGGCGGCGGTTGGTGAGCAGGTGTTCCGCGGTGAGTGGGATCGCGTCCTGGAACTGTTCGGCCGGGCCGTGCGGCGAACGCTGCGTCCTCGGGGGCGTCTCCGTCATAGCCGGGGTCCTTTCGCGTAGAACTTGCATGAGGCTGGGGGACGGGGCGGTCAGCAGGTACGCCAGCGCACCGTCGTGGTCACCGAGTCGTCGGGGCCGAACACGGTCAGGGGAGCGGAGACGGAGGCGGGGACCCCGCACCACTGGCGGACCCTGAGGGCGCGCAGCACGATCACGCCCGTCTGGCCCTGCCGCAGCGTGCCGCTGGACGGGGTCACGGCCAGCCCGGGAGCCGAGATCCGCCACTCCAGCGGCTCGCCCGTGAGGGTGAGGAGCAGGCTTCCCTGGCCGAACTCGTCCAGTGTCACGACGGGCGGGACGCGCAGCCGGCCGGCGAGCCCGCCCGAGACGGCCGGGGCGGTTCCATCGGCCGTGGGCGGGGCGGTCTCGGGCCCGGTGGCGGCGGACGACTGCAGGGGCCCCGCCGGATCCTCGGTGCCGATGACCGGGCCGAGGAGGCTCATCCCGGCCAGCGTGCCGGCCGTGCCCGCGACCGCGATGATGATGACCTTGATCGTCGTGGTGCGGAGCCTCCTCCCGGCCCATGACATCGCCTCGGCGAACCGGACACCGGCTCCGAACCGAATCCCCTCCGGCCCGTCGTCCGGCCCGTCGTGTCCGTCGTGTCCGTCGTGCGTCCCGGAGCCCGTCCCCGCCCGCGCGCCGCGCCCGCCCGGCGGGGTCCGGCGGGTGATCGCGGGCATGGAGGGGACGGTGGCCGCCGCGTCCTGTTCGCGGGTCTCCCGCGCCCTCGACTGGGAGAGCAGGGCGTTGTAGAGCGGGGTGTCCTGACCGGGCGGGGGCGGGGGCGGGGAGGGCGGCCGGGCCTTCGGTGGCGACGGCGGTGTGGTCGCCGAGCTGTCCGGGAGAACCGGCCGGTAGGGATTCCTGGAGCGGTCCTGGCGCGCGGGACGCGGCGCGGTGCGGTCGGCGCGCGGCGTGATGCGGTCGGGATACGGCGTGGTGCGGTCGGCGCGCGGTGCGGTGCGGTCGGGATACGGCGTGGTGCGGTCGGCGCGCGGTGCGGTGCGGTCGGCCTGCTGCCGTTCGGGGCCGGCCGGCATGTAGGGGGGCCTGGCACGACCCGGCCGGGGACGCCGTATGGCGATGCCGGGCATCGTGTCCTCCTGCGACCTCGACGCCGGGCCGGGGCCGGCGGCATCGGTTCCGGCGGTCTCCGCGGGCGGTGGCGCGGCGGGCGTGCCGGGCGCGGCCGGTACGGCGGGCGCGGCCGGTGCGGCGGGCGGGGTCGGCGCGGGCATGGGAACCGCGGGAACGGCGGATGACGCGGGTGTCGTGGAGGCCGTGGGTGTCACGCCTGCCGTACCGGTCGTGGACGCGGTGGGTGTCGCGCCCGCCGTGGGCGTCGCGGTCCCTCCGCCCGGTGACGGGGGCGCGGAGGCGGTCCTCGGCGCAGGCGGCCGCGTGGCGGGCCGGAGGGAGTCCAGGAGCCGCTGCCTGACCTCGGCGGTCAGCGGCGTGACCCGGGGATGGGAGATCATCTGCGGGACGGTGTAGCGGATGTTGATCGGCCGCGTGCACACGGTGCACCGCACCATGTGGGACAGCAGGTCCTCGCTGGCCTCCGCGAACTCCGCGGCGGGCGGGACCGTTCCTTCGCCGGGGAACACGCGCTCGGCCAGTGGGGCGAGGTCGCGGCAGGTGGAACGACGATGGGCGAGGGCGTCCAGCCCGCTCACGAGGGTCTCGATCAGGTCCTGGGTGCGGGTCGTGAGCCCGGGGACCTCCTCGACGGAGATCGACAGCGCGTGGGCGAGGTCCTCGGTGGTCAGCTCGTGCCGGTACATCAGCCGGAGCGCCTCCGCGCCCAGCGGATCGACGATCGTCCAGGCGCGCTCGATCAGCCGGCGTTCCGGCATCCCCGGCATGTCGGCTTCCGGCACGTATCTCGCCCGGTAACCGGGCGAGATACGGCACTCCCGCCGGAGGAAGGCCAGCAGGCGTCCCCGGGGCGTCACACCCCGGGGCGCCGGTCCGCTCCGGCACGCGGCCAGCGCGGACGCCGCCGCCGCCATCGCCCGGGTGGGCGGGAGGTGGCGGGCGGCGTAGTCGATCAGGTGTGCGCCGTGCTCGCCCACCCAGGCCGCGGCCTGGCCGGGACCGAGCACGGCGCGCCCCGCTCCGGGGGACGTGCTCATGAGCCCGAGTACTCGCCCTGACCTGAGCCTTGGTATTCGCCCTGGTCCGAGCCCGGATAATCACGCTGACCCGAGTCCGGGTACCCGCGCCGGTCCGAGCCCTGGTCCGGGTCCGGATACTCGCGCTGGTCCGAGCGCTGGTCCGAGCGCTGGTATCCGCCCTGGTCCGAGCGCTGGTCCGAGCTCTGGTCCTGCTCGACCTGACCCGGTTCGGCCTGGCCGGTGGCGGGCGGAGCCTGCCGGACGTCGGACGGATCGCTCACCACGAGCTCCAGGTTGCGTTCGGAGAGGCCGGTGAACTTGGTCCAGTTGCTGACCTGACCGGGCGCCGGGTCGGCGTACAGCCAGCGGATGAACGCGGGCCACGCGCACGAGTCACGCGGAACGGAGAAGCCTCCCTGGGACGCGCCCAGGTCCGCGAGCTCGTCCTCGGAGTAGTTCCGGCACTCGGGGGTGCCGGGCGGGGCGATGTTGAGGTCCCACACACCGTTCTCGTCGGTGTACCGCATGTTCTTGTCCAGTCCCAGGGCCTCCTGGGCCCGCCGCATGAGCTCCGGGTCACGGAA
Source organism: Streptosporangium sp. NPDC048047 (assembly GCF_040653115.1). Classification (NCBI taxonomy): domain Bacteria; kingdom Bacillati; phylum Actinomycetota; class Actinomycetes; order Streptosporangiales; family Streptosporangiaceae; genus Streptosporangium; species Streptosporangium sp. NPDC048047. Next base: position 129,782 of record NZ_JBEZNH010000010.1, read on the forward strand.
GATCGGCAGGGTGGAGAGGTCGGGGGTCTCGGCGCGGGGCGCGGACCGGTCCGCCGGGGACTGTTCGGCCGGAGGCTGCGCGTCCTGGCCGGTGGGCGGGAACGCGTTCTGGTCGGCCGGCGGGAGCTGCGTGCCGTCGGCGGACGGAAGCCGGTCCTGGGGAGAGGGCAGGGGAACCGGGGTGATCCGGGCGGAGCTCGTCGGCTGCGGGGCCGGGTTCGCCGGCGCGGACGGGCCCGAGGGAACGAGCGGCTTCATGGTGCTGTTGGGCGCCGCCGGGGTGAGGATGCCGGTCGGCCGCGCGCCGATGGGCGCGTCGGAGGGCCGGGCCGCCGTACGCGGATCGGCCGGCGGCCGGGTCGCCATGCGGCGGTCGGCCGGCGGCTGGGTCTCCGTCCGGGGGGCGCTCGGCGGCTGGGACGCAGTACGGGGGTCCCCCGAGGGCCATGCCTTCACGCGCGGGTCGGCCGACGGCCGGCCGTGCCGCCGGTTCCACCGCGACCGGTCGTCGGGCGTCGGCTGCGCCGTACGGACCGAATAACCGTCATGCGGGGAACGGGTCCGGTGGTCGTGGTCGCCCTTCCGGGGGGACCGCGGGTACGCCGACGGCGGTGGGGTCCGGGAGCCGTCGGACGGCCGCGCCGCGTCGGGTCCGTTCGAGGGACGGGTGGCGGGCCCGTTCGAGGACTGGGCGCCGGGTCCGTTCGAAGGACGGGCGTCGTTCCTCGGGGAGGGCGGCGGCGGAGGGGGTGCGACGACCTCCTGCTTCTGCTCGGCGGCGGGCTGTTGCTGCTGCTGGATCCGGCTGCCGTTCTCGGAGAGGTCGCGGCCCACCTTCTCCGTCGGGGCGGGTTTGGGAGCCGGCGCCTTGGGAGCGGGGGCCGGGGGCGGGGGGGCCACCTGGCGGGTGTTCGCGGGAGGCTGCTGCACCGGGGCGGCGTCCTGCTGCTGTGCGCGCGGGGCGGCCGGCGGATTCGCGACGGGCTGCGTCTTGGTCTTCTCGCTGGCCTTCGGGGCGGCGTTCTCCTTGGGCGGAGCGGCCGGTGTGTTTCTGGGGTTTCCAGGACGCAACAAGGCTCCGACCGCTCCCGCCACGGCCGGGAGGGCGACGCAGCCACTCGCCCCGCCGGCGATCGCGTGCCCGTCCGTGGTCGCGGCCAGGCAGACCTTCGTGCTGCCGGTGGCGGCGCCCCGGGCGGCCTGGCCGCTCCCGGAGAGCCGGCCCGCGCCGGACGCGCCCAGCGCCGTCCAGGCGCCTACCCGGTCGTCCAGGCGGTACGTGCCCGCGACCAGGCGCATCCCTCCTGCTTCGGGGGAGTCCGCGGAGTTGGACCGAGCGGCGATGACGGCTCCCAGCCCGGCGCCGGCCCCGAACACGCCGATCGCGACACTGGCGGTGACCACCGTCGCGCGTGAGGCCCTACGTGAGGGTGTCATCATGAACGTTCCTCTTCTTTCGGTGCTACGTCAGTCGCCGTGGCTATCCAGGACCTCGCTCCAGTCGCCCAGCACGCGGACGGGATCGGGGGAGCCGGCGGGGGGGATGTAGGTCACGTACAAGCGTCCGTAGGAGGCCGACGCCGAGTGCGCGAAGGACCTGTTGCGGGTGCGCACGGCCGCCGCCCCCTTGAGCCCGACCCGCGCTCCCGGCTGTTCGACCTTGCGCGTGTCGGTCGAGCGGGCCCCGTACCAGACCAGGGCGCCCCCGTCGGCGGTCCGCAACGCGCGCACCGGGCCCTCGGGCAGGTACGACAGCGTCAGGCTCCAGCCTGCGTCCTCCAGCTGGGCGCGCTCCTCCTGCCAGAACAGGGCGACGTCGCTGGTCCAGGGCCCGTCGGCGAACATCGGGTCGGTTTCGGCCCGCTCCATGCTCGCCAGGTGGGCGTCGATGACCTGGCGCGGGGTGGCGACCAGGCCCGAGGCGTTCTCGGACAGGCTCATGGCGTAGCCGTCGTCGTCGGTCGCGATCACGGGGAACCGGTCGGGGGTGGCCCGCGTGTCGGCGGCGGAGGCCACCAGCCGCCAGCCGGCGGGGGTGGAGCTCATCACGTCGATCACCCGGGCCACTCCGGGCTCGGTGGAGACGGCCACGAACCAGTCGGGGCGGCCCTCGACGTGGCGGGGGATCCACACGCGCGGGTTGGGCCATGTTCCCGAGGCCACGGACTCCCCTTGGAGCTGGGCGGTTTTGAAACCGGCCCGTGTCATCTGCACCGCGAGACCGCTCTCCAGCTTGCCCATCGCGACCTGGTCGAGGTCCCGCTGGGCCACCGACAGCCCGTGTTGGTAGTCGCTGTGGATGCGGTACGCCTGTTTGGCGGTGAGCTGGGCCGAGCCTCCCTTGGCCGAGGAGTTCGCCGAGGAGTCGGCGGAGGAGGGAGAGGAGACGGGCGGAGGAGGAGGCACCACCGCCCTGGTCTCCGTCCGCTCACCGGCGCCGGTCCTGGGCGCAGTGGACGGCGGAACCGTGGGTTTCACGTCGGCCTTGCCGGGCTTGTCGTTCTTCTTCGGTTTCTCCGGCGCACCGGACGCGCTGGGAGCGTCCGGCTCCGGGGAGGAGACGGGGGCGGAGGGGGACGAGATGGGAGTGGACGGGGTGGCGGAGACCGAGGCGGAAGCCGAGGGGGACGCCGTCCTCCAGTCAGCGTCGGGTGGCGCGGATGACGGGTCCGCGGCCAGCGCGCCGGGGCGGGGGGCGTTCGAGGTGGTCAACCAGACCCCCGCGCCGATCAAGATCACCAGAATTGCGCTGAACAGAATGAGCTTCCGAGGGTCGAATGCGAGCAGCCGCGGTGGATGCCAGTCCGACAGGTGATCGAATTCGTCTGCCCGGGAAGATCCTGCGGGGTAGGCGGAACCAGCGTTCCTATCTGGGAAATCTGATGCGCGCCATGACATAGGTCCAAATATTAGACTGACCGTGATCCCTAGGGAAGGTAAAGGGGCCGGGTAATCATCACTTATGGTTATTAGGTTTTAATTAGCTCATAATCGCAATAAATTGCTGTCCGAAACCCCGGTCCGCTGGCCTGTTCCATGGATGGCGAGACCGTCCGAATCCCTGCGGACGGCCTCGGCGGGTGCGTCATCCCCGGGGTCCGGCCTTTCTTGTTATCCAACATTCATCTACGACAGGTTTGACGTTGCTCTTGCGGTGAATTGCCGCTCTTGCGAGGGATCGCCGTGCCGGTGGACGACGTCGCATTCACGGTTCCGGCCTCGGCTCCCCGGCCGGTGACCGATATGAACGGCCTTCGTATTCCGCTCCACCGGCTGCCGGACCGCCACCGCGCGGAGTCGCGGGGAGGCGGCCCGTCCCGAACCCGGGCGGAGCCGCAGAGGAGACGGCCCGGCCGGAATCCCTGCGCCGCCGAGCGCCTCGGCGGACTCGTCATCCCGCCGTCACGGCTTTCTCGTGCGCCCCGCCCCGGTCGTCGAGGACCACCTCGGGGATCACCTTCGGGACACCGCGCAGGGCGAAGAGCACCGCCACCGCGAGAAGAGCGAGAAGAGCGGCGCCGGTCAGCACCGTCAGCTGCATGGCGGTGACGAACGTCCTCCGTGCCGCCTCGGCGACGGCTCCGGCCAGCGCCGGAGGCAGGGAGGCCGCCGTCTCCAGCGCCCCGCCGAGCGACTCGCCGATCTGACGCGCATCCTCCGGCCGCACCCCGGAGGGCAGCTCCAGGCGATCGCGGTAGACACCGTTCAGCACGCTTCCCAGTACGGCGATGCCCAGCGCGCCGCCCATCTCCTGGGCGGTCTCCGCGATCGCGGACGCCGCGCCCGCCCGCTCCCTGGGCACCGAGGCCAGAACGGTGTCGTTGGTCACCGCGAAGGCGAGACCCGTGCCGGCGGAGGCGACCAGCATCGCGGCCAGCATGTACGCGTAACCGGTGCCGGCGTCCATCCGGCTGTACATGAGGAACCCCGCGGCGGTCATCGCCAGTCCCAGGGCGGTGACCCGGGCCCGGCCGACGGCCATGATCAGGCTGGAGGCCAGGGCACCGCCCAGCGCCGCCCCCAGGCCGCCGGGGAGGCTCGCCAGGCCGGAGACCAGGGGCGACCAGCCCCGGACGAGCTGGAAGTACTGGGCGAAGGCGAGGGACGACGAGAGCATCGCGAAGATCCCGACCATGTTGGCCCCGATCGCCCCGGAGAAGGCGCGGTGGCGGAAGAGCCGGACGTCGATGAGGGGCTCGGCCAGCCGCGTCTGGCGCCGGGCGAACACGACGAGGGCTGCGACGCCGAACGCCCCCGCCGCCCAGACGCCCGCACCGGTGACGCCGTCGTGGGCGGCGGTCTTCAGCGCGTAGATCACGGCGACGACGCCCACGGCGGACAGCGGCACGCTCACCGCGTCGATTCGTCCGGGGCGGGGGTTGCGCGACTCGGGAAGCACGAAGGCGCCGGCCACCACGATCAATACGGCCACCGGAACGTTGATCAGGAAGACCGAGCCCCACCAGAAGTGGTCGAGCAGGAGGCCGCCGGCCAGCGGGCCGACGGCGAACCCCAGAGCCGAGACGCTGCTCCAGATGCCGACGGCGGTGGCTCGTTCCCTCGTGTCGGTGAAGACGTTCCGGATGATCGACAGCGTGGACGGCATGACGGTGGCGCCCGCGGCGCCGAGCAGCGCCCGGGCCGCGATGAGCCATCCCGGGGCCGGCGCGTACGCGGTCAGCGCCGAGGCCGCTCCGAAGGCGGCCATGCCGATCAGCAGCAACCGCCGCCTCCCGATCCGGTCACCGATGTTGCCCATGGTGACGAGGAGACCGGCCAGCGCGAAGCCGTACACGTCGGCGATCCACAGGAACTGGGGGGCGGAGGGCCGCATGTCCTCGGCCAGCCTGGGCGCGGCCAGATGCAGCACCGTGAGATCGATGGACAGAAGCAGTACGGCGAGGCAGGCGATCACCAGCGTGCCCCACCTGCGCGTCGGGGAGATCGTGGGGGAGGTCATGGACGCAGCGTCGCCGCTCTCCCCGACGGTTCGCTGACCGGACGCTGACGAGCCCTCGACGGGCGGTGCGGCTCATCGCCGGGGCGCGGACGCGTGGACGGCTGCCCGGTGTCGGCGTGGCTCATCGTCGGGGGGGTGGACGGCTGCCCGGCGCCCGTGTGGCTCATCGTCGGGGCGTGGACGGCTCCCCGGCGCCCGTGCGGATCCGGTCGAGGGCGTCGAGCGCCCGGCCGATGGTGAGGTCGCCTCCCCGCCGGTGGGCCGCCTCGAACACCGCGTCACCGGCCAGGGCGCGGGCTCCGGCTCCGACCCGGGCGACGTCCGGGTCGTCCGGACCGGCCGGTACGGAGACGCCGCGCAGGGCCGCGCCGAGACCCAGCAGGAAGGCGGCTCGTTCACCGTCCCCCTCCAGCAGGGCCACGCCCGCCAGACCTTCCGTGGCGAGGGCGGCCAGCGGCGGGTTGCGCCGCCATGCCGTACCGGAGAGTGCCGAGAGGTGCCGGTCCAGTGCCTCGCGGGCGTCACCCTCCATCTCGGCCAGCCTGCCCAGGGCGACGCGCAGCCGCCCGCGCACCTCCTCGGCGAGGTACCCCTCCAGGTCGCATCCGGCGAGAGCGGTCTCGTAACAGGCGCGGGCCCCGGCGAGATCTCCGCGGATCCGGGCGACCTCGCCGAGACCGAGACGGGCGCCGGCCAGCGTCGCCGGATCGCCCGCCCGGCGGGCGAACCCGGCCGCGCGCTCGTACCCGTCCCGGGCGCCGTCCAGATCTCCCGCCCGTACGTTCAGCTCGGCACGGCGGCACAGCAGGTCGGCCAGGTCGGTGGTGGCGCCCAGCTCCTCCGCGAGGGACATTGCCTCGCCGACCAGCCCGGCGGCTCTGCCGTCGTCCCTTCGCCAGATGGCGAGCTCGGCCAGCGAGGTGAGCGCGGTGACCGTTCCCCAGCGGTCGCCGAGGGACCGGAACCTCTTCAGGGACGCCTCGAAATCGTGTTCGGCCTCCACCGGCCGTCCGTTCGACCACCAGTGGTAGCCGTATCCGAAGTCGAGCAGCGCGCGGGTCCACGGGTCCAGGCCGAGCCGGTCCAACCGCCGGATGGACCGCAGGTAGAGGTCTCCCTCCGGCATGCCCAGGACCACCGCCTGGACCACGAGGGTGAAGGGCTGCCGGGGCGTTCCGTCGAGACCGGCGATGATCGCCTCGGCGACCTCGACGTGCGGCCTGAGCCGCGGATCATGCCTGCCCGCCGACGCCGCGAGGAACACGCACAGGGCGTACTCCTCCTCCGCGCCGGCCGGGGGACGAAGGCCGATCCGGTCGAGGAGCCGCCGTGCCGGGGCCGCCGCCTCACCCCGTAGCCCCCGCAGCCACCAGTACGGGGTTAGGGCCGACAGCAGCCGCAGCGCGAACACCGGCTCGAAGGAGCCGGAGGAACGCGTGGAACCGGAGCCGGAGCCGGAGCCGAGGGCATGAGCGGGGGCGGAGGAGCCGGGGGAGCCGGAGGCATGAGCGGGGATGGAGGAGTCGGAGGAACCGGAGGAACCCGTGGAGCCGGGAGATCCCGCCGTCCCCGGGACCTCCGCGGGAAGGACGGCCCGGTGCACCGTGGCGCGCAGGTCCTCGTACTCCCGGTCCAGCCGCCGCAACCACTCGAGCTGCTCGGCGTCGCGCAGATGCGGGTCGGCGGACTCGGCCAGACCGAGGAAGTACTCGCCGTGCGCCCGGCGCAGCGCCTCCTCCTCACCCGCGTCGGCGAGTCGTTCGGCGCAGAAGGCGCGGATCGTGTCGAGCATCCGGTAGCGGTCGCCCACCACCTCCACCAGCGACTTGTCCACCAGGCCGGCCAGCAGGTCGACCGCGTCCGGCATCCCGGTCACCCGCTCGACGGCCTCCAGCGTGGCGCCGCCCGCGAAGACCGTGAGACGCCCGGCCATCGTCCGTTCGTCCTCGTCGAGCAGGTCCCAGCTCCACTCCACCGCCGCGCGCAGCGTCCGGTGGCGCGGCTGGGCCGTACGGCTGCCTCGGGACAGCAGCCGGAAACGGTCGTCCAGCCGGGCGGCGACCTCGGCGGCCGTCAGCGACCGCAGACGGGCCGCGGCCAGCTCGATCGCCAGCGGCAGGCCGTCGAGGGCCCGGCAGACGCGCAGGACCGCGTCGGCCTCGGACTCCACCGCGTACCCGGGCCGTACGGCCGCCGCCCGCTCGGCGAACAACCGGACGGCGGGGAAGCCGAGCGCCTCGGCGGCGGGGACATCCGGGGGCGGGAGCATGAGCGGGGGGACGGGGCACAGCGTCTCACCGGTGATGCCGAGCGGCTCGCGGCTGGTGGCGAGGACGCGCAGCCCGGGGCAGCCGCTCAGGAGCCGGGCGGCCAGCGCGGCGGCGGCCTCGACCACGTGCTCGCAGTTGTCCAGGACAAGCAACGTCCGCCGCTCGGCGAGCGCGGCGACCATCCTCACGACCGGGTCGGGCACGGCTCCGCCCGGGGCGGGCAGCATCCCGGGCTCGTGGAGTCCCAGTGCGCCGAGAACCGCGCGGGGTACGTCGGAGCCGTCGGTGAGCGGCGCCAGCTCGACGAAGCAGACATCGTCGTGACCGTGCGCGGCCGCCTCGGCCGCCAGCCGGGTCTTGCCGGTGCCGCCGGGCCCGGTGAGCGTGACGAGGCGGGACCCGGCGAGCAGACCGCCGATCCGCGCCAGTTCGTCCGCCCGGCCCACCAGGGGTGTGAGCTGCGCGGGCACGCGGGCCCGCGTGCCCGCGCCGTCTCCGGAACGCGGGCTCCGGTTCCCGGCCGGTGGGACGTCCGGTCCGGGAACGGGCAGGGTGCCCCGGAGCACCGACAGGTGGATCGCCCTCAGCTCCGGTGACGGGTCGGCGCCGAGCTCGTCGGCCAGCCGCGCGCGGACGTCCTCGTAGACCGCGAGCGCCTCGGCCTGCCGGTCGCACGCGTACAGCGCGCGCATGAGCTGGCCGCGCAGCCGCTCGCGCAGCGGGTGGGCCGCGACCAGCTCATGAAGGTCCGCGACCAGCGTACGGAGGTCCGCGGCCGGCGTACGGAGGTCCGCGACCGGCGTACGGAGGTCCGCGACCGGTGCCTGGAGGTCTGTGACCGATGCTTGGAGGTCTGCAACGGGTGCTTGGAGGTCCGTGACCGGCGTACGGAGGCCCGCGATCGGCTCGCGGTGCCGCCCGAGGGCGAGCCGGGCCTCGGCGTGGTCCTCGGCGGCGGCGATCCGCGCCTCCTCCAGGCGGGCGGCCGCGGCGGTGGCGAACGGCGCGTTCAGGACGTCGGCCAGAGCGGGTCCCCGCCACAGGCCCAGCGCCTCGCCGAGCAGTTCCCCGGCCCGCTCATGCCGCCCCGATGCCAGGGCGGCGCGGCCCTGCCGGGCGAGCCGTTCGAAACGGTGCGCGTCCACGGCCTCGGGAGGTACGGCGAGCCGGTAGCCCGCGGGATGGCGCGTCACCATTCCGCGGCCGCCGCCCGCGCCACCGTTCGCGCCACCGCCCGCGGCGTCGTTCGCGGTTCCGGCCGTGCCGGCGGTGTCCAGCAGGTGGCGGAGCCGGGAGATCTGTGCCTGGAGCGCGTTGCCGGCTCCCGCGGGCGGGTCGTCGCCGTACAGGCCCTCGATGAGCCGGGTCGTGGTCACCACCCGGTCGGGGGTGAGGAGCAGGAGTGCCAGCAGCGCGCGCAACCGTGGCCCGCCGACGGGCACCGGACGCCCGTCGGCGGGCCGTACCTCCGTTGGGCCGAGGATGCCGAACCGCACGACTCCGATTCTCCGTCATGAGCGCCCGGACGGGTCGGACGTCAGAGAATCGGAAAGAACCCGACAAAACGGTGAAACGATGAAAAACGGGGGGATTATCTCTTAGCAGATGCTGTTCACCGGCATCGACGTCTCCGTTGTGCCGGGTACGGACGCCGCGCGGGAACGGCCCTCACGGGGACCCGCGGGAAACGGGGGTCGGCATGGCATACGGCGCGCGGGCGAGCGGCTGGCTCGGCTGGATATGGTTCGCCGCGGTGATGATGATCCTGGTGGGCGTCTTCAACGTCATCACGGGCCTGTCGGCCATTTTCCGGGGCGCACTCTACGTGCAGACGGGCGACCAGGTGGTGTTCCTCAACCTGCCGGCGTGGGGGTGGATCCACCTGATCCTCGGCATCCTCCTGATCGCGGTGGGCATCGCCCTCATCACCGGGCAGACGTGGGCCCGCGTCGTGGCGGTCGTGCTCGTCGCGCTGAACGCCATCGAGCACATGCTCTTCATCCCCGCCTATCCCTGGTGGTCCCTGATCGTCATCGCGATCGACGTCCTGGTGATCTACGCCCTGATCGTGCACGGGCACGAGGTGGAGAAGGCGGTCTGACGACCGCCGGCGGTCGCGGCGGGACGGGACGGCGGAACCCGGGAGCGGCGGCCGCCGGACGGCGGAGCGACAGGTGACGGAACGGGCGGAACGGGCGGAACAGGCGGGACGACCGGACGGCAGGCGACGGAGCAGCGGGACGACCGGACGGCCGCGGAACCGGCGGCCTGGGGGGAGCGGCACATGCGGGTGGCGGTGCTGGGAGCGGGGCGGATGGGCACGGCGCTGACCCGGCGGCTGCTCGCCCGCGAACACACGGTGCGGATCTGGAACCGTACCCGGGGCCGGACCGGGGAGCTGGTCCGGGCGGGCGCCGAGGAGACGTCCAGCCCCGAGGCGGCCGCCCGCGACGCCGACGCCGTCCTGATGACGCTCACCGACGACCGGGCGTGCCGCGACGTCCTGACCCGTCTCGCGGCGCACATGGGCCCCGACCCGCCGGTCGTCGTCGACATGAGCACGGTGTCGCCGGACACGGCCCGGGAACTGCGGGAGATGACGCCGGAGCACCGGTTCGTGGCCGCTCCCGTCGTCGGGGGACCGGCCGCGCTCGCCGCCGGACAGGCCATGGGGCTGTTGAGCGGGGACCGGGAGGTCATGGACCGGATCCGGTCCCTGTGGCCCGACGTCTTCTCGGTCCAGTGGTACTGCGGGGAGGACCCGGGCGCCGGCCTGATCTACAAGGTCCTCAACAACCACCTGCTCATGTCCGGCGTCGCGCTGCTCTCCGAGGTGGTCGCCACCGGGCAGGCGGCCGGGCTCGACGAGAGGATGATGCAGGACTTCCTCTACCAGTGGCCGACGGTCGCCCCCGGCGTGCACAACCGGCTCGACGACATCTTCCACGGCGACCACGAGGGCTGGTTCACGACGCGCCTCGGCGCCAAGGACCTGCGGCTCGTGATCGGGCTCGCCCGGTCGCTCGGCCTCGACCTGCCGATCGCCCGGACGGTCGAGCGCCGTTACGAGGAGGCGGCCGCGAGCGGCTGGGGGGACGCCGACATCGGCGCGGTCGTGGAGCTGCTCCGCGCGGAGCACGGCCCCGGACGCCCCGGGAACCCGGCCCCCGGTGCCGCGACCCCGGAACCCGAGCCCCCGGAACCTGGCCCCCCGGAACCCGAGCCCCCGGAACCCGAGGCTCGGTGACGCGACTCCGGCGTCCCGGGCATCCGGGGCGGGAGGACGAGAGGAAGAGAGGAACGGTGCGATGGCCGAACGTGGGAACGGCTGGCCGGCGTTGCCGGTGAGCGGATGGCAGCACACCTACGACACGCTGCACATGTACGCGCAGGTGGTCGGGAAGATCTCGCTCGCCCTGCGGCCGATGGTCAACCACTGGTGGCAGGTGGCCTTCCACCTCACGGCCCGGGGCCTTTCCACCGGCCCGATCCCGTACGGCGAGCGCACCTTCGAGATCTGCTTCGACCTGCTCGACCACTCCCTGCACATCGAGACCTCCGACGGCGGGCGCCGCACGATCGCGCTGGGCGGTTCGGTGCGCGACTTCTACGCCGAGGTCCTGCGCTCCCTGGCCCACCTCGGGGTGGACGTCGAGATCCGCACGATGCCGGTCGAGTTCGCCGACCCCGTACGGTTCGACCGGGACGACCGCCACGCCACCTACGAGGCGGCGCAGGTCCAGCGGTTCTGGCAGGTGCTCCTGCGGGTGGAGGAGGTCTTCACCGAGTTCCGGGCCCGGTTCGCCGGCAAGTGCAGCCCGGTGCAGTTCTACTGGGGCGCGTTCGACCTGTCCACGACCCGCTACTCCGGCCGGCCCGCCGAGCCGCCGTCCGGCGCCGATCCCGTCACCAGGCTGAGCTTCAACGCCGAGCAGAGCGACCTCGGCTTCTGGCCGGGCGGGACGTGGATCAACGGCGCCCGGATCGACCAGCCGGTGTTCTACTCCTACGCCTACCCCGAGCCTCCCGGCTTCCGTGACCGGCCCGTCCTGCCCGAGGCGGCCCGCTACGACGACGCCTTCGGCGAGTTCGTGCTGCGCTACGACGACGTCAGGAACGCCCCCGACCCCCGCGGGGCGATCCTCGACTTCGCCCAGTCCACCTTCGAGGCCGCGGCGAGCCTGCAGGACTGGCCGGCCGAGGCGCTCCAGCGGGTCCAGCCCCCACAGCCCCGCAGGGCGGCGGGCCGGGCGCCCGCCGCCTCGGGTTCGCGGATCAGTCCTCGAAGGTGATGACCACCTTGACGTCCTCGGGTTCGGCGGCGAACGCCTCGGCGAACCGCTCCAGCGGCACCCGCCGGGTGATGAGCCGTCCCAGCCAGTCGCGGTCGGCCTTGGCCAGCGCCTCGGCTGCTGCGGCGTAGTGGCCGAGGTTGGCGTTGACGGACCCGATCACCGCGTCGTTCTCCAGGACGATCTCCCGGTTCAGGCCGCCCGCGTCGACCGTCAGCCGCCGCCCGTACGGGGAGACGCCCGTCAGGCAGACGACGCCGTAGGGCACGGTGGCGGTGATGGCGTCGAAGACGACCTTGCTGACCCCGGTCGCCTCGATCACGATGTCGGGCTTGGCGGCGGCGGCCGCGTCGGAGAGGTCGCCGGAGTGGTAGGTGGCCCCGAGGTCGGCCACGAGCCGCGGCTTGGGTCCCTCGGTGACGACGTCCAGGACGTGGACGTCCAGGCCGCGCTGCACGCCCAGCAGCGCGGCCAGCAGTCCGATCGGTCCCGCGCCGGTGACCAGCACCGTCTCCGGATCGAACCACGACCGGCCGCCGACCTTCTCGATCTGCTCCCACGCCTTGGCCACCACGCTGGTCGGCTCCATCAGCACGCCGGCCTCGCCGAGCCCCGGATCGAGCCTGACCGCGTAGTCGGCCTCCACGGTCCAGGACCGGCTGCCGTAACCGTCGAGATCCTTGATGCCGCGCTCGGTGTAGCGGCCGTTGCGGCACATGTCGAACTGGCCGCGCGCGCACGCGCCGCAGGGCACCGGGTCGGGGCGCCGCACCACGCCGACCACGAGATCACCCTCGGAGAACCCGCTGCCGTCCGGCGCCCGCCGTACGCGGCCCAGGGACTCGTGCCCGATCACGAGGCGGTCCCGTCCGTCCGGCGCCGTGCCGTAGTCACCGGCGGCGATCTCCCGGTCGGTCCCGCACACCCCGAGGGCGAGCGCGTCCACGAGGAGGTCGTTCTCGCCGGGCTCCGGGTCGGGGACGTCGGTCACCGCCAGCGAGTCCTTCTGCTGCGGTACGACGGTCAGCGCTCGCGTGGTCACTGGTTCCTCCTGGTGGTCCGGTCGGTACGCGTCGGGTCCGAGGCGCGCCCGGCGGCGTCCTCGGGTGGCGGAAGCGGGTCCCGCGCGGCCCCGCCGCCGAGATCCTGCGCGGCCTCGCCGCCGAGGTCCTGCGCGGTTCCGTCACCGGGGTCCCGCGCGGTTCCGTCACCGGGGTCCCGCGCGGCCCCGTCACCGGGGTCCTGCGCGGTTCCGTCACCGGGATCTCGCGCGGCCCCGCCGCCGGGTTCCTCGCCGGTCCGCGCGGCGGCGGTGAACTCGGTGAGGGCTCCGGCGAGCGCCTGCCGGGTGCCGGGCGGCAGGCGGGTCAGCGCGGCGGCGATACGGCGACGGCGGGCGGCGCGCAGACGTCCGATGGCCCGGCGGCCGGCCTCGGTGACGCCGATGCTGATCTCACGGCGGCTGTGCGGGGCCAGCAGGCGGGTGAGCAGCCCGGCGTCGTCGAGCCGGGCGACCAGCCGGCCGGCGGCGGAGACCGACATGGCGAGGTGGGCGGCGAGCGCGCTGAGGTTGAGGGGGCCGTGCCGGTCGACCGCCAGCAGTACACGCAGCTGCGTGACCGACAGGTCGCTGTCCTCGGCGACGGCGTTGAGCGTCATCTCCACCAGGGCGAGCGACGCCTCCTCGACCCGCCAGACCGCCGTGGCCAGGCCGTTCCGGGGTCCGGCGGCGGCGTCGCGGGCTTCGTCGGTGTTCATCGCGCCTTTCTCGGGTGGTCCGCCGGTCGCGGGCGCCGGGGCCTCCCGGCGGATACGGCCCCGGGCGACCGTCCGCGCGGCGCGTTCTCCGCGGTCCCGGGGGCGCGGCCCGTGGCGGTCACTGACGTGGTGCGTTCCCCGTGGTCCACGGTTCTCACCTCCCGCCCCGAACCGGCCGTGTCCCGTCTGCCCGTGTCCCGTCTGCCCGTGTCCCGTCTGCCCGTGTCCCGTCCGGCGGCGTCCCGTCCGCCCGTACCCCCTCCGCCCGGTCCCGGTCCCGGTCCTGATTCCGCTCCCGGTCCCGACCGGCGGCGAGGACCTCCGCCAGGTGCAGCGCCCGGCGGCCGGTTCCGGCCTGTTCGAGCTGGGTCCGGCAGCTGAACCCGTCGGCCAGGATCAGCGTGTCCGGCCCGGCCGCGCGCACGGCGGGAAGCAGCTCCTGCTCGGCGCAGGCCATCGACACCTCGTGGTGGCCGGCGGTGAAACCGAAGTCCCCGGCGAGGCCGCAGCAGCCGCCGACCACGCCGAGGTCGACTCCGGCGCGTTCCAGCAGACGGCGGTCGGTGTCGTAGCCGAGGACCGAGTGGTGGTGGCAGTGCGGCTGGGCGACCGCCGTCCCGCCGATCCGCGGCGGCTCCCACCCCTCGGTCCCCGCGAGCAGCTCGGCCAGCGTGCGGGTCTGCTCGGCCAGCCGGGTCACGTCCCGGTCGTGCGGGAACAGCCCGGCGGCGTCGTCGCGGAACACGGCGGCGCAGCTCGGCTCCAGCGCGACGATCGGCACGCCGCGGCGCAGCAGCGGGGTGAGCGCGCCCACGGTACGGCGCAGCACCCGCTTGGCCACGCCGAGCTGGCCGGTGGAGATCCAGGTCAGCCCGCAGCACAGTGTGCGGGGCGGGACGAGGACGCGGTACCCGGCGTCCTCCAGCACGTCCACCGCGGCGAGGCCGATCCACGGGGTGAAGTTGTCGGTGAAGGTGTCGGGCCACAGCAGCACCGGCCCGCGCTCCCCGGCGCCGCGCGGACCGCGCCGCCGGTACCGGTCGCTGAAACGGGTGCCGGCGAAGACCGGCAGGCTCCTGGCCGGCTCCACACCGCCCAGCCGCTTGAGCAGCGCCGCCGTGCCGGGCCCGTGGGCGAGCGCGTTGGCCGCCCGCGGGGCGAGTGCGGCCAGGCGCGCCCACAGCGGCAGCCAGCCCATCGAGTAGTGGGCGGCCGGGCGGAGCCTGCGGGCGTAGTGGTGGGAGAGGAACTCGGCCTTGTAGGTGGCCATGTCGACGTTCATCGGGCAGTCGTGCTTGCAGCCCTTGCACGCCAGGCACAGGTCGAGGGCGTCCCGTACGGCCTCGGAGCGCCAGCCGTCGCCGATCGGCGAGTCGGCGTGGCCGCCGAGCATCTCGAACAGCAGCCGGGCACGGCCCCGGGTGGAGTGCTCCTCCTCGCGGGTGGCGCGGTAGGAGGGGCACATGACGCCGTCGTCGTGCCGGCGGCACTTCCCGACGCCGACGCAGCGCATGACGGCGCGCTGGAAGCTCCCGTCGTCGTCGGGGTAGCCGAAGTGGACGCGCGGGTCGGCCGGGGTCCAGCCGGTGCCCAGCCGCAGGTTCTCGTCCACCCGGTAGGGAGCGACGATCTTCCCCGGGTTCATCCGGTCATCGGGGTCGAACACCGCCTTGACCCGGCCGAACGCCGCCATGACCGTGTCGCCGAACATCCTGGGCAGCAGCTGCCCGCGCGCCTGGCCGTCGCCGTGCTCCCCCGACAGCGACCCGCCGTAGGAGACGACCAGGTCGGCGGCCCGGTCGAGGAAGGAGGTGAAGGCGGCGACGCCGTCGGCGGTGACCAGGTCGAACGGGATGCGGGTGTGCACGCCGCCCTGACCGAAGTGCCCGTACAGCGAGGCGGTGCCGTACCCGTGTTCCTCCAGGAGGGCGCGCAGGTCCCGCAGGTAGCCGCCGAGCCGTTCCGGCGGCACGGCGGAGTCCTCCCAGCCCTCCCACGTCTCGTGCATGCCGGGGACGCGCGCGGTGGCTCCCAGGCCGGACTCGCGGAGCTCCCACAGCTGCTTCTCGGTCTTCTCGTCGTCGAAGAAGGCGATGTGCGGTTCGTGTCCGGTGCCGCGGAGGTCGTCGGTGAGGGCGCGGGCCCGCTCGTCGGCCTCGCGCTGGGAGGCGGCGCCGAAGGACACCATCAGCCAGCCGCCGCCCTCGGGCAGCCGCTTCACCGCCTCGGGGTGCATGCCCTTGCGCCGTTCGTAGTCGATCAGCTTGTCGTCGACGCCCTCAAGCTGGAGCGGACGGTGGGCGGCGATGCGCGGCACCGCGTCGGCGGCGGTGACGATGTCGTGGTAGCCGAGGAGGACGAGGCTCTCGGCGGCCGGGGCCGGCACCAGGCACAGCTCGGCCCGCAGGACGGTGACCAGCGTGCCCTCGGAGCCGACCAGTGCCCTGGCCAGGTTGAAGTCGCCGCCGGGCAGGAGCTGGTCGATGTTGTAGCCCGACACCCGCCGCGGGATGTCGGGGAAGCGGCGGCGGATCTCCCCGGCGTCGGCGGCGACGATCTCCCGCAGCTCGCGGTAGATCTCCGCGCGCCGGCCGCCCCCGGCGAGGATCCGCGCGTACTCCTCCTCGTCGGTCGCGCCGACCCACATCCGGGTGCCGTCATAGGTGAGGACCTCCAGGCGGTTGACGTTGTCGGCGGTCTTGCCGTACGCCTGCGCGGTCGATCCGCAGGAGTTGTTGCCGATCATCCCGCCGAGCGTGCACTGGGAGTGCGTGGAGGGCCGGGGCCCGAACATCAGCCCCGTGGGCGCGAGTCGCGCGTTGAGGACGTCGAGCACGATCCCCGGTTCGACGACGCAGGTCCGGGCGTCGGCGTCCACGGAGACGAGGCGGTCGCAGTGCTTCGACCAGTCGATCACCACGGCGACGTTGCAGGTCTGCCCGGCCAGGCTGGTGCCGCCGCCCCGCGAGGTGACGGGCGCGCCGTGCTCCCGGCAGACCGCGATGGCCTCGGCGGCGGCCTCGACCGTGCGGGGCACCACCACGCCCAGCGGCACCTGCCGGTAGTTGGACCCGTCGGTGGAGTAGGCGCCGCGGCTTCCGGGGTCGAACCGCACCTCGCCGTCCACCCGGGCGGCCAGGTCGCGTTCCAGGTCGCGCACCCGCACGTACGGCTGGGCCGGGCGGGCCGTGACCGGCGACGGCATCGGGACGACCGGGCTCATCGCGTTCACCTCCCCAACTGGGAGATCTTGTCCTTGAACAGGGTGGTGGCGATCGCCGCCCGGTGCGGCTGCCCCCTGAGGAACGCCTCGGCGAACTTGACCGCCTGGTCGTGGCCGACCTTTCCGGGCATCGGCGGCTCGTTGGGGTTGACGTCCACGTCCACCAGGGCGGGACCGTCGTGCGCGAGCGCCTGCCGTACGGCCTCCTCGACGTCGCCGGGGGCCTTCACCTTGCGGCCGTAGGCCCCGCAGGAGCGCGCCCAGGCGGAGAAGTCGGAGGCCGGCTCGGCGAACCGCACGCCGTGCTCCGGGTAGCCGAGCACCATCTGCTCCCACAGGATCTGGCCGAGGGAGTTGTTGTTGTTGACCACGACCTTGATCGGCAGCCGGTGCTGCGCGGCGGTGAGGAACTCGGCCATCAGCATCGCGAAGCCGCCGTCGCCGACGAACGCGATCACCTGCCGCCCGGGGAAGGCGTGCTGCATCGCGATCGCGTACGGCAGGCCGGGCGCCATCGTGGCGAGGTTGCCCGACAGGTAGAAGCGCCGGTCGCCCCGGATCGTCCAGTGCCGCGCCGCCCAGGTGGCGATCGTGCCGGAGTCGCAGGTGAGGATCGCGTCGTCGGCGGCGGCCCGGTCCACGCAGCCCATCAGGTACTGCGGGGCGATCGGGTCGCGGTCGGGCGACTCCAGGGCCGCCATGTCGGCGCGCCAGCGGTCCATCGCCCGCCGGTACTTCTCCAGGTGGCTCCGGTCGTCCTTACGCCTCAGCAGCGGCAGCAGCGCGGCCAGCCCCTCCTTCGCGTCGCCGATCATCGGCACCTGGGTCGGCATGCGCACGCCGGCCCGCGACGGGTCGGCCTCGATCTGCACCACGCGCACCTCGCCCGGCTCGGGCAGGTGCTTGGTGTAGGGGAAGTTGGTGCCGACCATGAGCAGGGTGTCGCAGTCCTCGACGAGGTCCTCCCCGGGCCTGGTGCCCAGCAGTCCGATCCCGCCGACCGAGTAGGGCGAGTCGTCGGGGATGACGGCCTTGCCGGGCAGCGTCTTGATCACCGGGGCGCCCAGGACGTCGGCGGTGGCCAGCACCTCCTCCCGCGCGTGCAGGGCGCCGGCGCCGGCCAGGATCGCGACCCGCTCACCGGCGTCGAGCACCTCCGCGGCGGCCTCCAGGTCCTCGCGGCGGGGCACGCCGGGCGCGGGCAGGTAGATCGGCGCGGTCGCAGGGGGCCGCGCCGGGGCGACGTGCCGGTAGGGATCGGCGTCGGCCGGGGCCACCTGCACGTCGTTGGGCAGGCACAGATGGGCCACGCCGCGCCGGGCGTAGGCGGTGCGGATCGCGATGTCCACCACCCCGGGAAGCTGCGCCGGGTTGTCCACGACGAGGTTGTAGTCGGCGACGTCGGCGTACAGCCGGTCGAGGTGGACCTCCTGCTGGTAGCCCGTGCCCAGCACGCTGGTCTCCTGCATGCCGGTGATCGCCAGCACGGGCTGGTGATCGAGTTTGGCGTCGTAGAGGCCGTTGAGCAGGTGGATGCCGCCGGGCCCGGAGGTCGCCAGGCAGACCCCGATCCGGCCGGTCGCCTTGGCGTGGCCGGCGGCCATGAACGCGGCGGCCTCCTCGTGGTGCACGAGGACGAACCGGACCCGGTCGGCGTGGCGGCGCAGCCCTTCCATGATCCCGTTGATGCCGTCGCCGGGTAGCCCGAAGACGGTGTCGACTCCCCATGCGGCCAGCCGCTCGATGAGGACTTCCGAGGCGATGTCGGTCATACCCGCGAGCGTGCGCCGGGTGGGTGCCGCCAAACATTCACCGGATGGAAAATCTCGCTTTTTACTGAAATTTGCCGTTAATCAAATATTCCGGGGATATGGCGGCTCGGTCTCCGGCGGGAGGCTCGGCAGAGAGGGGTCCGCCGCGACGCTCACGAAGGAGGGCGCCCGGCGGAGAGAGCGGCCGTCGCGACGCCCACGGAGGAGGACGTCCGGTGGAACGCCCGGCGGAGAGGGGGCACGATGACGGCGATCAAGGAGATACGCGCCGCGGCCTACCGCGTGCCGGCCGACCGCCCCGAGGCGGACGGCACGCTGGCCTGGGACGCGACGACGCTGGTGGTGGTCGAGGCCGGAGCGGAGGGCGCCGTCGGCACCGGGTGGACCTACGCGCCCGCGGCCGCCGCGGCCTTCGTCACCGAGGTCCTGACCGATACGGTGACCGGCTCCGACGCGATGGACATCCCCGCGGCCTGGACGGCGATGACCCGCCGGGTGCGCAACGCCGGCCGTCCCGGGATCGCCGGATACGCGATCTCCGCGGTGGACGTCGCCCTGTGGGATCTCAAGGCCCGGCTGCTGGGCACGCCGCTCACCCGCCTGTTCGGCGCCGCCCGCCCGGACGTGCCGGTCTACGGGTCGGGCGGGTTCACCACCTACGACGACGACACCACCCGCGCCCAGCTCCGGCACTGGACCCACGAGCTGGGCATCCCCCGGGTGAAGATCAAGATCGGCGAGTCCCGAGGTGCCGCCGCGGACCGCGACCTGCACCGCGTCGCCGTCGCCCGGGAGGCCGTCGGCCCCGGAGCCGAGCTGTACGTCGACGCCAACGGCGGCTACACCGCCAAGCAGGCCGTACGGCTGGCCCCGCTCCTCGAGGGCCAGGGCGTGAGCTGGTTCGAGGAGCCGGTCTCCTCCGACGACCTGGCCGGGCTGCGCCTCGTGCGCGAACGGATCGGCGCCGACGTCGCCGCCGGCGAGTACGGGAGCGACCTGACCTACTTCACCCGGATGTGCCAGGCGGGCGCCGTGGACTGCCTGCAGGTCGACGCCACCCGCTGCGGCGGCTACACCGGCTGGTTCGGCGCCGCGGCGATCGCCGCCGGGCACCACCTGGAGGTGTCCGCGCACTGCGCACCCAACCTGCACCTGCCCGCCGCCGCGGCCACCGCCGGCCTGCGCCACGTCGAGTGGTTCCACGACCACGCGCGCATCGAGGCCGAGCTGTTCGACGGCGCCGCCGACCCCGCGGGCGGGACCGCGCGCCCCCGCGCCGACACGCCCGGCCACGGCCTGACCCTGCGGCCCGGCGCCGCCGCCGGCCACCGCGTCGCCTGACCATCGGAGCCATCGGAGCCATCGGAGCCATCGGAGCCATCGGAGCCATCGGAGCCGTCGGAGACCGGCTGGAGGCACAGGACGGAGCCGCGGGAGGAACCGGACGAACCGGTAGGACGCACAGAACGGAGCCGCGGGAGGCAGAGAGACGGATCGGTAGGGAGCACGGGATGCGGATCGAGGACTACGCGCTGATCGGCGACATGCACACCGCCGCCCTGGTCGGGCGGGACGGCTCGGTGGACTGGCTGTGCCTGCCGCGGTTCGACTCCGGGGCCTGCTTCGCCGCGCTGCTGGACGGCCCGCGCGCCGGACGCTGGCTGCTGGCGCCGACCGGCCGGGAGACCTGCACCGGACGCCGCTACCGTGGCGACACCCTGGTGCTGGAGACGACATGGGACTCCCCGGACGGGTGCGTGCGCGTCGTGGACTTCATGCCGGCCCGCGGCCAGGCGCCCGACCTGGTGCGTATCGTCGAGGGCGTCCACGGCCGGGTCGAGATGCGCACCGAGCTGACGCTGCGCTTCGACTACGGCCACATCGTGCCCTGGCTCCGCCACGAGGGCGGCCGGCTCGCCGTCGTGGCGGGTCCGGACGCCGCCTGGCTCCAGTGTCCCGTCCCGCTGTGCCCCGACAAGGAGGCCCACCGCACCACCGCCGCCTTCACCGTCTCCGCCGGGGACCGGGTGCCGTTCGTGCTGACCTGGCGGGAGTCGTGGCTGCCCCGCCCCGAGCGGACCGACGCCGAGGAGTCCCTGACCGCCACCGAACGGATGTGGAACCGCTGGCTGACAGGCTGCCGCTACGACGGGGAGTACGGCGAGGCCGTCCGGCGCAGCCTCCTCACCCTCAAGGCGCTGACCTACGCCCCCACCGGGGGCCTGGTCGCCGCCCCCACCACCTCCCTGCCCGAACGGCCCGGTGGCACCCGCAACTGGGACTACCGCTACAGCTGGCTGCGGGACGCGACCTTCACCCTGCAGGCGCTGATGCGCGCCGGGTACGACGACGAGGCCACCGCCTGGCGCGACTGGCTGCTGCGGGCCGTCGCCGGAGAGCCCGCCGACCTCCAGACCATGTACACCCTCGACGGCGGCCGCCGGATCCCGGAGTGGAACCCCGACTGGCTCGCCGGCTACGAGGGGGCGCAGCCGGTGCGGATCGGCAACGCCGCCTCCGCCCAGTTCCAGCTCGACGTCTACGGCGAGATCATGGACTGCCTGGAGCTGGCCCGCGACGCCGGGCTCAGACCGGACGACGACGCGTGGGACCTCCAGCTCGTCCTCATGGACTACCTGGAGGGCGCCTGGCGCAAGCCCGACAACGGGCTGTGGGAGACGCGCGGCCCGCGCCGCGACTTCGTCCACTCCAAGATCCTCGCGTGGGTCGCGGCGGACCGCATGATCTCCGCCGTCGAGAACCATGGCCGCGACGGCCCCGCGGACCGCTGGCGGGCGCTGCGCGAGGAGATCCACCGGGACGTCTGCGAGCGCGGCTACGACCCCGGCCGCAACACCTTCACCCAGTACTACGGCTCGACGGGACTGGACGCCGCTCTCCTGCTCATTCCCAGACTCGGCTTCCTGTCGCCGGGCGACCCCCGCGTCGCCGGGACGGTGGACGCGGTACGGCGCGAGCTGTCCGAGGACGGCTTCGTCCAGCGCTACCGCTCCGACGAGGAAGCGGACGGCCTGCCCGGAGGAGAGGGAGCCTTCCTCGCCTGCTCCTTCTGGCTGGCCGACGCCCTGGCACTGATCGGCCGCCGGGAGGAGGCCCGGGAGCTGTTCGACCGGCTGCTCGCGGTCCGCAACGACGTCGGCCTCCTCGCCGAGGAGTACGACGCCGCCCGCCACCGCCAGCTCGGCAACTTCCCGCAGGCCTACAGCCACGTGTCGATCGTCAACACCGCGGCCGCGCTGGCCGGCGACAACCGCACCCGCCGCGCCCGCGGACACCCGGGCCGCTCCTGATCCCCCCGGACGGCCCGCTCCGACCGGCGGGCTCCCGCTTTCCGTACGGCCGGCGCCGGTCGTACGGGCACGCGGAGCCGGAGGAGTCAGGTACGGCCGGCGCCGGACAGCAGCCGCTCGCAGGCGTCCAGCAGCCGGCGGCGCAGCGGCCGGGCCCGCTCGGCGAACCCCCGCTGCTCGGCGGCGTACTCGGCCCGCCCCTCGGCCGTCTCGATCCGGATGGGCCGGTAGCCCAGCCGGCCCAGGTCGTACGGGCTGGCACGCATGTCCACGGCGCGCACGTCACGGGCCAGCTCGAAGCAGTCGGCGACCAGCTCCCCGCAGACCAGCGGCGACAGCTTGTAGGACCACTTGTACAGGTCCATGTTGGCGTGCAGGCAGCCCGGCTGCTCCAGCTCCGGCTGCCGCTCCCGCGTCGGCTGCAACGCGTTCAGCGGACGGGCCTCGGGGGTGAAGAAGCGGAACGCGTCGTAGTGACTGCACCGCACCCCGCGCTGCTCCACGATCCGCGCGATCTCCTCCCCGGGCAGCCGCAGCGGCCAGGCGCCGTGCCGTACCTCCTCCGCCCGGTAGACCATCGCCCACTCGTGCAGGCCGAAGCAGCCGAGGAACGCCGGCCGCGACGCGGTGGCGGACAGCAGCTGCGCGGTCCACTCGACGGAGGAGCCGCGCCGGCCCATCAGCGCCGCCACGTCGAGCGTCGCCCCCTCGGGGGTGTCGACGTAGTCGGGGCCGAGGTCGCGCGCGCCCCTGAGCAGGACGTCCGCGCCCGGGTGCCAGCGGCGCAGCCGTCCGGGCCGGTGCCCGTAGTAGGTGAACAGGAAGTCCTCGACCGGGTGCGCCTCGCCCCGCGACCTGCGCGCCAGGTGCGGCGCCACCCATGCCTCGACGCGCCGCTCGTAGGCCGCCGCCCGCGCCCGCCACTCCTCCGGCTCCAGAACCTCCACCGCTGCATGGTATGCGCGCCCGGACGGCGCCCGCCGCACGGCCCCGGGCCCCCCGCCACGGGCGGGGGCCCCTGGCGCCTCCCCGTGCCGCCGTCATTGATTGCCGTCCGTTGACCGGCTCCCGTCCAGCTCCATGATCAGTGATTCGGTAACCTGGCGCTGGTCACAGAGCGTGATCGTGAATGGACAGGAGGTCATATGACTGTGATCCGCCGGCTCCTTCTGGCCGGTTCCGTCTGTGCCGCGCTCGCCGTCGCGGCGCCGGTCGCCGCTTCGGCGTCCGTCGCCGTCCCGGCCCGTCCGGCCGTTCTCGCCCAGGCGGGCTTCACGGCCGGCGGCCCCGGGTGGGGCGGTCCCGGGGGTGGCTTCATCCACCCCGGTGGCGGTTTCATCCGCCCGTGGGGTGGATTCGTCCGCCCGTGGGGCGGTTACTGGGGCGCGCCGATCGGCGGTTACTGGGGCAGCACGGTCGTCGTCGGGGGTGGCTGCACTCTCCCGTACTACACCGGTCTGTGCTGCTGATCGGGGATTCGCCCGCGGGTGACCGGATCTGAGGGCCCGCGCCTTTTCAACCCCCTGCTTGTCAGCAGCTTTTGTTGACAAGCAGGGGCCCGCCCGGTGCGTTCGGCCGGAGGGGTGCGGGCCCCTGTCGCCGGGGATCCCGAACCGCGCCTCTCCGGTGGGCCGGCCGGACGATCCGGCGTCACGAGGCCGATGGTCCCGCGGCGCGGGGCGAGCGGGTCGATCACGTCACCCGGCGCGGGGCGAGCGGGGCGATCACGTCACCCGGCGGACGAAGCCGCGGGAGATCCGGGTGCCCGCCTCGCTCAGGAAGGCGGCCAGATCCTCCGACATGAGGGACTTCTCAACCCCTACGGTGACGGCGTCCGGCATGATCTCGGCCACCACGAGCTCGCCCGCGAGGTCCCCGCTCCGCCGGACGCGGACGCGGACCGCCGGTGTGGGGCGGGTCCCCTCCACCGGTTCGAGCAGGTTCAGCACCATCGTGCTGACCTCGTTCATGGGGACCGCTAACTCGGGGTCGAACCGGCCCTCGTCGACGTAGGCGACGATCCGGTGTCTCAGGGGCGTGTGGACGATGACTCCGGGGGAGCCGTCCGGCAGGGGGGCGCGGCGGTACTCCACCGATGGTGATGACGGCCGGGACGGAAGAGACATCCACCGTAGCCTTTCTGTCGGACTGTTTCCTGAGCACCTGTTCGGCTTTTGGACCGGTCCAGTCGCAGAAAGTTTGGCCTATCCGACCGTAGTGACGGTGGTGTATTGGGAAAGCTATGTTTCCTCCTGGTTGGCGTCCGCGGAGGAGATCGCTCTGGCGAGGCTCTCGGCGAGGCGGGCGCACTGCTCCGGGGTGTAGTCGCTGGGCACGCGGAAGATGAGGCGTTCTCCCGCTCCGGCCGGTATGTCGGCGATCTCCCAGCCGATCCACTGGGTGATCGCCATCCCCTTCACGCTGTCCGCGTCGAGGCCGAGGCCCGTCGCCAGGGCGTTCAGCCGCCACAGGTCGGGCATTCGGGGCACTCGGCCGCTGAGCACGTCGGTTATCCACTGCGCGGTGAGGTGCTGTCCGGTTCCCGGATCCACCGACCGTAAGGCGAGCGCGCGGATGCTGAGGTCCTTGTCCTTGACGTGATCGCGGATGCGGTCGCTCAGCGGAGTGGGGGACGGATCTCCTGTCACGCGCCATGACGGCATTTGGTTGTCAGCTCCTCGGCTCTCTTCACAGTGATCGCCCTCATGATGCCCGCTGGATCCTGACGACAGGTAGCGAACTTTTGCAAACCTCGGGAGTGGCGCCCGTCAACGAGATGGGCGGGTGGTGTGCGCGTGGGGCCGAGGTGTCCGGAGTGAAATTTTTCAGTTCCCCTGCGCCCCTCTCGTCACCCGGATTACAGTGCGACGCACAGACGAGTTGTCAGCAAAATCTGATGACGCAACGATCCGTCGGAGAGGTTGGCGATGGCGGGTAAGCCGCAGATGCGCTTGCGGAGCGCGACGCTCCTGCGCGCCCTGATGTGCGGAGAGCGGGCCGGCAGCGTGACCGAGTTCGCCCACCGCGCGGCTCTCAGCAGGCAGTGCATCGACGGCCTGCTCAGGCGGGGCACGTGCCGCCGTGCCACGGCGGAAGCGGTCGCGTCAGCAGCGGGGGTGCGGACTCTCGATCTGTTCGACACCCGAGTGTCAGCAAAATCTGCTGACAAGGAGGGGTCGTGACCTTCGTCCCGGACGTGTCCGACCGAACGGGTTCACATCCCGGGTCTCCCGAGCGGTCATCACCGCGGGAGCGCGGGTCGCACACCGTCTCGACGGGGGGACGCCTCCCGGCTCGCCGGCACCGCCCGGCTCCGGAGAGACGTGTTCGGCATCACGTCGGTCCAGGCGGAGCCCGAGGGCTTCCGCCGAACTCACGAAAGGAATCGTCCCTTGACGATGAAGAGAAAGCTCATCACCGGTCTCCTCGCCGCGTCCGCGATCGCGACGGTCGCCCCGGCGGCGCTGGCCGTCCTGCCGGCCGACGCGGCGGTCACGGCCGCCCGCACGACCAGCAGCCCCTCCCCGGGGGGCTCGTGGAACTGGGGCGGGTTCAGAGGCGGCGGCTTCACCGGGAACTGGCACGGCCGGGGCGCCCACGAGTACATCCTCAACGGCCGCTCCTACACGCTGCCGAGCTGCCAGTACGTCGTCAACGGCGGGGTCTACGTCAGCCCGAGCTGCGGATCGGCGCAGAGCCAGCCGGTCTACATCGTGGCGGGCCGCCAGTACGCCCTGCCCGGCGACTGGTGCGATCAGCCCGTCGGCCTGCCCGGCCAGTGGTACGGCCCGCGCGGTTACCAGTACACCGAGAACGTCCACCAGTACGTCGTGGCCGGCCGCTCCTACACGCTGCCGAGCTGCCAGTACGTGCTCAACGGCGGGGTCTACGTCAGCCCGAGCTGCGGATCGGGCCTGAACCGGCCGGTCTACATCGTGGCGGGCCGCCAGTACCCGCTGCCCGGCTCCTGGTGCGACCAGCCCGTCGGCATGCCCGGCCGCTGGTACGGCCTGCCCGGTCACCGCTACAACCCCAGCTGGGGTCACGGCAACTGGGGCGGCGGCAACTGGGGCGGCGGCGGAGGCCAGCACGGCGGTGGTGGCCTGCCTGGCGGTGGCCAGCCTGGCGGCGGCACGCCCGGCGGGGGCGGTGGACAGCCGGGTGGTGGCATGCCCGGTGGCGGCACGCCCGGCGGGGGCGGCGGCCAGCCCGGTGGTGGCATGCCCGGCGGCTGGCACGGCGGTGGTGGCGGCCGGCGCTGACACCTCCCGATGACGTCGCCGCCCGCCCTCCGGTGCTCGCGAACCTCGGCGCGTGAGCGCCGGGCGGCGCCGGATCACCCCCGGAACGGCACGGCCTGCGGAGCAGGCGGGATCCGCCCGGAGACGCCGGGTTCACTCACCCCGGCGGCGTCCCGGCGCGGCCCTTCCGCGCCACCGGGGCGTTGATCCGGGCGTGCCCGTATCCCACCGCCGGGCGCGAGCGGTGAGATACGGGCACCCGCGGTGACCAGAGCGGCTGCGACGAGGGGCCGCAGCCGCTCACCCGGCCCCGCCCCGCGCTCCCCGAGCCGTGGAAACGGCGAGCGCGGGGCGGGGCGACCCGGCCCTGACCCGGGACGACGACGCCGGCCGGGGAACTCCCGAGGGAGATCCCTCCGGCGTCCGAGGTCTGGGCCGTCGTCAATCCCCCGGCCTCGGCGTTCCCCGGAACGCCCGAGGCGACCGACGGCAAGAGCCTCATCCGCCGGCGACCGGATCCGGGACGGCCGGCGACGAAGGGAGTCGCTGTGAACGCGCACTGGTGGATCACAGGAACATCGCTGCTGACCCTGCTCGCGGCATCGGCCCGGCCTCGATGGCGGGTGTTCCTGACCAGGCCCGAGCACCGCCTGTCCGGCGGCCTCACCGAGGTCGCGCCCGACGACACCGAACCGTCCGCAGTCCGCCGCGTCAACACCGGATGGCGGACCACGACACCCATCATGGCCATCTGGGACCAGACGCCCGGCGCACCGTCGAGAGGAGCCCCGGCGAAGCCGCCGCCATCCGTACCCGCGCGTCACAGAGCCGCCGGGAACGGCGCCGGCGGCGCGGCCGCGTGACCGGGCCGGTCATCCCCCGGGCGTGAGGACCAGCACGCCGCCCAGCGCCACCAGCGAGACGAGGGCCGTCGACAGCGCGCCGAGCACGACGGCCCGGCGGCCGGTGCGCGTCAGCGCCCGCAGGTCGACCGCGGCTCCCATGGCGAACAACGCGGCGGTGAATAACAGGGTCTCGGCCGTCCTGAGCGGCTCCAGCCAGGCGGCCGGCAGGGCGCCGAGGCTGCGCAGCGCGACCATCCCGAGGAAACCCGCCACGAAGAGGGGAACGACGGGCGGCTTCCCGCCGGCCTGGGGCCCGGCCGTACGGCGGCGCAGGACGCCGACGCCGGCGATCAGCGGGGCCAGCAGCACGACCCGGGTGAGCTTGACGACCACGGCCGTCGCGAGCGCCGCCGTACCGGCCGTCTGCGCCGTGGCGACCACCTGAGCCACCTCGTGCACGCTCGCCCCGCTCCAGACGCCGAAGCCCTCCGCGGGAAGGCGGAGGAACCCCTGGGCCAGCGGGAGGGCGACGATGCAGAGGGAGCCGAACAGGGTGACCAGGGCGACCGCGGTCACGACGTCCTCCTCGTCGCCGTCGGTCACCCCGTTCATCGCGGCGACCGCGGCCGCGCCGCAGATGGAGAAGCCGGTGGCCGTCAGCAGCGAGAGGTCGCGGCCCAGCCCGAGCCGGCGTCCGAGCCACCAGGTGCCGGAGAAGGTGACGGCCACCGTCGCCACCACCAGCAGCACCACCGGCAGCCCGAGGGCGAGGACGTCCCGTACGGCGAGCTGCGCGCCGAGGAGCACGACGCCGAGCCGGAGCAACCGCCTGGAGGCGAACGAGAGACCGGGCCGCAGGGCCGCCGGGCGCGCTCCGAGGTTCGCCATGAGGGCGCCGAGCACGACCGCCGCCATCAGCGGGCTCACGGCGGGCAGGAGGGCGTTGACCCCGGTGGCCGCCGCGACACCGGCGGCCGACACGACGAGCCCTGGCAGGAGGGAGCGGACGCCGGTGGCCGGCGCCGGCACGGTGGACGGGGTCATGCCAGCATTTCTGCCAGGTGCACGATCGGCCCGGTAGCCACCGATTTCGTAGTAGGTCATACGGTGACCGCATGAGCAACACGCGCTGGCCCGACCTGGCGAGCCTCGAACTCCTGCTCCTCGTCGCCGAGCAGGGCAGCCTCGGCAAGGCGGCCAGGCTGCACGGCATCACCCAGGCGTCCGCCAGTCGCCGGCTCGACACCCTGGAGCGGGAACTGGGCCTGCCCCTGCTGCGCCGCTCGACCACCGGCTCCCGCCTCACCCCGCAGGGCCGGATCGTCGCCGACCAGGCCCGGACGGCACTGGCCGCGGCGGACGGCCTGCTGGCGAGCGTGCGGACCCTGCGCCGGGAACGCGACGCGCTCGTGCGGGTGGCGGCGAGCATGACGATCGCCGAATACCTCATGCCGGGCTGGCTGGCCGCGCTCCGCCGTACCCTTCCCGGCGTCGAGGTGAGGCCGCGCGTGGTCAACTCGGACATGGTCTGCGGACTGGCGCGGGACGGTGAGATCGACGTGGGCTTCATCGAGTCGCCGTTCCTGCCGCAGGGGTTGAGCACCCGGTACGTCGCCTACGACCGCCTCATCGTGGTCGTGGGACCCCGCCATCCGTGGGCGCGCCACCCGGTCCGCCTGCGTTTCGCCGACCTGGCCGCCACCCCGCTGGTGGTGCGCGAGCCGGGCTCGGGCACCCGCTCCGCCCTCGACCGCGTCATGGCCGGACGGGTCACCGTTCCGCCCGCCCTGGAGCTGTCGTCCAACGCCGCGGTGAAGGTGGCGGTGGAGGCCGGGGCCGCCCCGGCCGTGCTCAGCGCGCTCGCCGTCGCGGCCGAACTCCGCGAGGGACGGCTGGTCGAGGTCCCCGTCGAGGGCTTCGACCTGCGGCGGCCGCTGCTGGCGGTCTGGCGCAGGCGGACGCGCCTCTCCGGCGCCGCCGCCGAACTCGTCCGCCTCGCCGCGGCCTCCGCCTCCGCCCGGCCCGCACCGCCCTCCTGACGGTGGAACCACGGGCCCCCCGGGGTGAAAACCCCTTTTTTCTGGAGAAAGCGGGATAAAGCATTCGGGAATATCGGGAAGGGTAAAGCCCCGATGGATGAAGCTTTGTTTGCGGTGCTTCAGGAAAATGTTTCACGTGTTCATTGAATGACCATGTCTAATGGTGTTGACGGAAACCAGGAGCTTGGGCATGAAATATGGGCTGAATACCGGTGATTCCGCATGGGTGCTCGTCAGCTTCGCCATGGTGCTGCTCATGACCCCCGGACTCGCCCTCTTCTACGGCGGGATGACGCGGGCGAAGAATCTCGTCAGCGTCCTGTACATGAGCTTCGTCTCGATCGCAGTGGTGACCGTCATCTGGTTCGTCTACGGGTTCGGCCTGGCGTTCGGTGACGACGTGGGAGGACTCGGCCTGATCGGCTGGGGCGAGTGGGAGTTCTTCAAGACGACTCCGTCGGTCCTGCGGGGCGTCATCCCGATGTACGTCTTCTCGCTCTTCCAGCTCGTCTTCGCCATCATCACGCTCGCGCTGGTCAGCGGTTCGGTCGCCAACCGCGTCAGGCTCGGGCCCTGGATGGTCTTCGGCGCGGTCTGGGTGACCCTGGTCTACCTGCCGGTCGCCCACTGGGTGTTCTCCAAGGACGGCTGGCTCAACAGGTGGGGGGTGCTGGACTTCGCCGGCGGCCTGGTCGTCGAGCTCAACTCCGGGATCGCGGGCCTGGCGCTGGCGCTGGTGCTCGGGCCGAGCCTGTCCTTCCGCAGGGAGGGGCCCCCGGAACCGAAGAACATCCCGCTGGTCATGGCGGGCATGGGGCTGCTGTGGTTCGGCTGGTTCGGGTTCAACGGCGGATCGGCCCTGACGGACGGCGCCCTGGCGGCGAACGCGGTGGTCAACACCATGATGTGCGGCTGCGTCGCGATGCTGGTCTGGATGCTGTTCGAACGGGTCCGGTTCGGGCGGTTCTCCAGGCTGGGCGGCACGACCGGCGCGCTCGCCGGCCTGGTGGCCATCACCCCGGCCTGCGGGTACGTCAACCTCTTCGGCGCGACGATCATCGGCATCGTCGTCGCCGTCGTCTGCACCTACGCCGTGGAGGTCAAGACGACCGTCGGATACGACGACACCCTGGACGTCGTCGGCATCCACGGGGCCGGCGGCATCGTCGGCGTGGTGCTCCTCGGGCTCTTCGCCACCGGCAAGTACGCCAAGCCCATCGCCGGTCTCTTCTACGGCGGCTCGGTCTCCCTGCTGGGCAAGCAGATCGTCGCCGTCCTCGCCGTCGCCTGCTACACCTTCGTGCTCACCTACCTCATCGGCAAGGTCGTGGAGGTCCTGTTCACCTTCCGTCCGAGCCCTCACGAGGAGGCCGCGGGCCTCGACACCGAGCTGCGGATCGGATGAGACCCGCCGGCGCGAGGTCGTGACCGGTGGCACGCGGAGCGGTGGCCGGCCCGACGGGCCCCTGCCGTACGTGCTCGTCGCGCTCGCCTTCACCACCGGGATGATCGACGCGTCGAGTTTCCTGGACCTCGGCCAGATCTTCGTCGCGGCCATGACGGGGAACGTCATCATCCTCGGCCTCGGCCTGGCCGGTCACGGCACGCCGCTGCCCTCCGCGCTGTCGCTCATGTCCTTCGCGGCGGGAGCGGCCGGCGGCGGCAGCGCCGTCCTGTCGTGGTCCGGGCGCCGGCACCGCGGCCTGCTGCTGGCCGCGGGCACCGCGGTCCAGACGGTGCTGGTCTGCGGCGCCTCGGTCCTGGCCTCCCGGTACGGGTTCGCCGATCCCCGGGCGCGATGGCCGGTCATCATGACGCTCGCCTTCTCCCTGGGCTGGGAGTACGCGATCGTACGCGGGATCAGGGTGCCCGACCTGAACACCACGGTCGTCACGACCACACTCACCTCACTGTTCGCCGAGTCCGTCGTGCCCGCCAGGCAGGGCCGGAGACTCGTCTCGATCTGCGCGCTGCTGACCGGCGCCCTGGTTTCGGGCACGCTGCGGCGGGTGCTCTTCCCGGCGGCCCCGCTGTGGACGGCCGTTCTCGTCCTCACCGGATGCACCGTGGTCGTGTACGTCGCCGCCAGGCGTCCCGGCGCGGAGCGCTGGCGCTGAGAACGCCTTCCGCGGATCGGCGCGGGCCCCCCTCTCCGGCGGCCGTCACACCGCCCGGAACACGGTGAACAGGAGCGCGAGGACGGCGAAGCCGAGCACCAGGGAGACGAGCACGTTCGCCGTCGCTCTGGCGTACTTCCCGTCCTGGAGGAGGTGGACGGTCTCCAGCTCGAAGGTGCTGAACGTCGTCAGCGCGCCGCAGAAGCCCGTGCCGGCCAGGGCCTCCGCCCCGATCCCCACGCCCGCTCCGTGCAGCGCCCCCAGAATCCCCGCGCCCAGGAGGTTGACCGTCAGGGTCCCCCACGGGAACGCCTTGCCGAACCGCGCCTTGACCGCCCTGTCGAGGATGTAGCGCAGCACGGCGCCGAACGCCCCTCCGATGAGCACCAGCAGGAGGATCATGACGGCGCACCGCCCTCGGACCCGCCCGCGCGGTGCGGCACCAGCTCCCCGAGCCGGAGCCCCGCCACGATCGCGATCCAGCCGCCCACCACGCTGACCACCGCGTAGACGACGCTCAGGTCCCAGCTCCCGGCGCGGCCGAGGGCGTGTACCCCGTCGATGAGATGGGAGAACGTGGTGAAACCGCCCAGGTAGCCGGTCACCAGCAGCGGACGGGCGAAAGCATGCGGCCGGCCCTTGAGCAGGTACGTCGTCAGCACCCCCATGAACAGGCAGCCGAGGACGTTCACCAGGAGGGTCCCCCAGGGGAAGCCTCCCTCCGCCCCGGGCATCGCCTCGGTGATCAGATAACGCAGCAGGGCCCCGACCGCTCCTCCGACGGCGATGTCGAGGAGCGCGCCGGGCCGGACCCCCGGATGGCGGGGCGACCCCTCCCCGCGCCGGTCCAGGACGGACGCCTCGGCTCTTTCACGATGGAGCAGATGCCCCTCTGCCCTTCCCGGGGACTCCATGGCCTCCTCCTCCAGGTCTTCTCACCGTCTCCTCCAGGCCTTCTCGCCGTCGAGAGCGCCGGACCGGTGTCAGCGTCCGCGCGGGGCGGACGCTCCCGGCAGCAGCCCGCGGACGGTGTCCAGGGCCTGCCCGAAGGCGCCCTCGACCTCGGGCGACCGCTCACCGAGGACACGCGCCCAGGCGCCCCGCTCGCCCGGCAGGACGCCGGCCCCGGCCCGCGATCCGGTGCGGGTGAGCACCTCGTGCATCGCGTCGGCCAGGATCCGCGCGGGTCGCGCCCCGGTGACGACGTACAGGGACGCCAGGACCCCGTACCGGTCCATCACCGCCGGTCCCGTCACCGCCCGTTCCTCCGGCACCAGGCGGAGCGGGTCGGCGAACAGCAGCCGACCCGCGGTGTCGTGTACCTCGACGTCGCCGCAGTACGCCGTGTACGCGTGCCGTTCTCCCCGGGCGAGCCGGCCGGCCAGCAACGTCTCGCCCAGCACGACGGTGGAGTCGGGGTGGGCGGTGACGTCGATCCGCTGGTAGTACCGCGTGCCGCCGAACGGGATCGTCTTGTCCGGCAGGTACTCCAGGTGACCGCCGGGCCCCACGGTGAGGCGGACGAGCTGCGTGGCGTAGTCCTGCTCCATCCGGTAGAGCCGGGTGGCGCCCTGGGTGGTCAGGTGCACGGCCGCTCCCGGCCCGCAGGAGACGTCGACGCGGTAGCGGTCCCCCTGGAGGACCCCGCCTCCGGACGACATGATCATGACGTACGGCAGGCCCGGATTCTCGGGGTCGCGGTAGAGCGGCCGGGTGATGTGCAGCGGCGCCTTCTGGTAGTGGCCGGTCAGCTCCGTCCGGTCACCGATCCGCTCGAACTCGAGGTCGAGGATCCCGACCTTGCCGGGGCTGCCGACCGGCAGCATGTCCGGGACGCCGGCGTGCCGCCGCACCGGTTCGGGCACCCAGCCGGGGAGGTACCACTCCGGGGAGAGGCGGTCGCCGGTTCTTCGCGAGCCGTCCACCGTCCCTACGCCGGCGAGGTGCACGCCGCTCCCGCCCGTGCCTCGATGAAGTCGACGACCTGGGGGACCCCGGTGCCGGTGAGGCAGTCGGTCAGCGCGACCGGACCGGCGCCGCGCACCGCCCGCGCGTCCCGTTCCATGACCCTCAGGTCGGTGCGGACGTACTGGGCGATGTCGATCTTGTTGATGATCAGCAGGTCGGAGTCCGTGGTGCCCGGGCCGCGCTTGCGCGGCATCTTCTCGCCCTCGGCCGTGTCCAGGACGAAGATGTACACGTCGGCCAGCACCGGGCTGAAGGTGAGCGTCAGGTTGTCTCCGCCGCTCTCGAACAGCAGCATGTCGAGATCGGGGAAGCGGTCGAGCATCTCGGCCGCCGCCGCCAGGTTCATGGTCGGGTCGTCCCGGACCGCGGTGTGCGGGCAGGCCCCCGTCTCGACACCCACGATCCGCTCGGGATCGAGCGTCCCGGCCAGCGTACGGCGGACGTGCTCGGCGTCCTCCTGGGTGTAGATGTCATTGGTGATCACACCGATGCGGTGCCCCCGGGCCTGCAGGTGGGGGACCAGCGCCTCGATCAGCGCCGTCTTGCCGGATCCGACGGGGCCGCCGATCCCTACCTTGAAGACCTTCTCCAGCTCCATCTCGTTCCTCTCACGTACGAACGGATCAGGTGGCGAACAGGCGGGCCTCCGCCCGCTCGTGCGCGGCTGAGACGATGTCGGCGAGGGGCGCCGCGCCGTGCAGGTCCCGCGGATCCCCGGCGGTGAGCGCCGTCCGCGCGACCCGCGCGAGATCCGGGCGGATCTCGCGCAGCAGCCCCTGCGCGCGGCGGAAGTCGGTACGGCCCAGCCGAACCGCCGCCGCCGTCCAGCTCGCGGCGAAGGCGTACAGGTCGGCGCCGACCGCGTGTGCCACCGGCACTCCGAGCCCCGCGTAGAGCGCGCCGACCACGACCGCGTGATTGCCCGGTGTGGTCTTCTCCGCCACCAGCTCCGCCAGCCGGGCGGCCTCCGGCACCGGGAAGGCGAAGGCCGCCGTGTCGAGGACCTGCCGGCCGGTCCGCACCGAGGCGGCCCGCTGCTCGCGGTTGAGCTTGATCGCGTGCAGCCGCCGGTCGACCTGGACCAGCCGCTCCCAGTCCTCCTCGCCGGCGGCGCGGTGCGCCAGCACCAGGGCCGCCGCGTCCGCCGGGCCCACGGCGTTGTACAGCAGGTCGGTCAGCAGTTCACGCAGGTTCTCCGGACCGGTGATCCGGAGCTGGACGTACCCCTCCAGCCCGTGCGACAACGTGTACATCCCGCTGGGGAAACCGGAGTCGGTGAGCTGGAACTGGGCCAGCAGCGGGTCCAGGTCGCCGGTGCCGGAGGTCGCGCTCATGCCAGGAAGTACAGCCGGTTCAGCGGCAGCTTCTTGGCCGGTTCGATGTGCGCGGGCTCCCCGTCGACGGTCACCCGGTAGGTCTCGGGGTCGACCTCGATCCGGGCGAGCGTCGTGTTGCGGATCATGTGGCGCTTGTCGACGGTCCTGCACTGCCGTACGGGTCGGATCAGCCGCTGCAGCCCGAGTCTCTCCGGCACACCCGCCTCGATCCCGGCGGCGGACATGAAGGTGACGCAGGTGCTCGACAGCGCCCTGCCGAAGGCCCCGTACGTGGGGCGGTAGTAGACCGGCTGCGGTGTCGGCAGGGACGCGTTCGGGTCGCCCATCTGGGCCCAGCTGATCAGGCCGCCCTTGACGACCATGGCGGGCTTGGCCCCGAAGGAGTGGATCGGCCACAGCACGATGTCGGCGAGCTTCCCGTCCTCCAGAGAGCCGATCGTGTCCGCCATCCCGGAGGCACGGGCCGGGTTGATGGTCACCTTGGCCAGGTAGCGCAGCACCCGGAAGTTGTCGTTGCGGGCGGAGTCCTCCGGCAGCGTCCCCCGCTTGTCCTTGTTGTGGTGGGCCACCTGGAAGGCCCGGGTGAACGTCTCGCCCACCCGGCCCATCGCCTGCGAGTCCGACCCGATGATGCTGATGATGCCCAGGTCGTGCAGCACGGTCTCGGCCGAGATGGTCTCGGCGCGCACCCGGCTCTCGGCGAACGCCACGTCCTCGGGCACGTCGTAGCTGAGGTGGTGGCAGACCATCGTCATGTCCAGCAGTTCGTCCACCGAGTCAACGGTGTACGGCAGCGTCGGGTTGGTGGAGGCCGGGAGCACGTTGGGCTCGCCGGTGACCCGCAGGATGTCGGGGGCGTGCCCGCCGCCGGCGCCCTCGGAGTGGTAGGTGTGGATCGTGCGGCCGTTGATCGCGTTGATGGTGTCCTCGACGTAGCCCGCCTCGTTCAGCGTGTCGGTGTGGATGTTGATCTGGATGTCGAGCTCGTCGGCGACCGACAGCGCGCAGTCGATGACGGCGGGGGTGGTGCCCCAGTCCTCGTGCACCTTCAGGCCGGCCGCCCCGGCCCGGATCTGCTCCTCCAGCGGGGCCGGCAGGCTGCTGTTCCCCTTGCCGTACACCGCGATGTTGATCGGGATGGCCTCGTAGGCCTGGAGGATGCGGGAGATGTTCCACGGGCCGGGCGTGGTGGTGCAGCCGCGGGAGCCGTCCGCCGGGCCGGTGCCGCCGCCGACCAGCGTGGTGATCCCGTTGCTCAGCGCGTGCTGGGCCTGCTGGGGGGTGAGGAAGTGGACGTGCGTGTCGATCCCTCCGGGCGTGGCGATGAGGTTCTCGCCGGAGAGCACCTCGGTGCTGGCGCTGACGATCAGGCGCCGGTCGACCCCGTTCTGAGTGTGCGGGTTGCCGGACTTGCCGATCCCGGCGATCTTCCCGTCCTTGACGCCGATGTCGCCCTTGACGATGCCCAGCACCGGGTCGATGATCACCGCGTTGGTGATCACCAGGTCCAGGGCGACCGCGCTGTCCGAGGCCGGATCGGCCGACATCCCGTCCCGGGCGGTCTTGCCGCCGCCGTACTGGGTCTCGTCCCCGTAATGCCCCTCGGTGTAGTCCTTCTCCACCTCGGCGATGAGGTTGGTGTCCCCGAGATGGAGCCTGTCGCCCACCGTCGGCCCGTACATCGTCGCGTACTGTTTGCGGCTCATCGTGGCCATGGCGGTTCAGCCCTTCTTCCCGGAGCTCTGGGACTTCGACTTCCTGGCCGGCTTCTCCTCGGACGTGCCGGACGTGCCGGGCTCGTCGTGGTAGCCGCGTTCGCGCATCCTCTTCAGCGCCTTGCGGTGCGCCTCGCCGGAGCGGACGCTGCCGTTGAGGAGACCGCCGAAGCCCACCAGCCGCTGACCGCCGCCGTACTCGACCAGGGTCACCTGCTTGGTGTCCCCGGGTTCGAACCGGACCGCGGTCCCGGCGGGGATGTCCAGGCGTTTGCCGAACGCCTGGTCGCGGTCGAAGCTCAGCGCCCGGTTGACCTCGAAGAAGTGGAAGTGGGAACCGACTTGAACGGCGCGGTCGCCGGTGTTGTGGACCGTGATGGTCACCCTGGGCTGGCCGGCGTTCAGCTCGATCTGCCCTTCGCCGTACATGTAAACGTCATCCGACATGGGACGCCGCCTCCTTCAGGTTCGCCGTCACCGGCACGGACGGGTTCCGGTGACGATCTGTGTGGTCGTGCTCGTCGCGATGGCCGTGTTCACGGCCGTGTTCGTGTTCGTGGCCGTGGCCGTGGCCGTGGTGGACGGTCGCCAGCCCGTCGTCGCCGTACCGGTCCCACCGGTGTTCCGCCTCGGCCACCCGCTCGCGGACCAGCGTGGCGAGCGAGGCGGGCCCCAGGAGCGGCCCCGCGGTCCGGACGCCGGGCCGCGGGGCCACCGGGACGAACGAGGCGGGCACCAGCACGACGCCGTCGGCCCCCAGCCGCAGGCAACGTTCCACGCCCTCGTCCACGTCCGGGTCACCGCCGATCAGCGCGACCTCCACCCAGCGCACGGAGGTGTACTGCCGCACCAGCCGCGCCACCCTGAACAGTTCCGCGTCAGGCTCGGGCCCGGCCGCCGGCGCCACCAGCAGCACCGCCTGCCGCGGCGGCCCGTCGCGCAGCGCCCGGGTCACCGCACCCCTGATCCAGCCGACCAGATGCCCGGTCGTGCCCAGCGGCCCGGCCAGCAGCAGGTCCCCCGGCGCACGCTCACGAGCCACCCACCTCAGGGTCTGCGCGGCGACGGCCGTCAGTTCCGGATCCCGTCCGAGCGTCATCGGCACCGCCACGATCCGGTCGCGGCCGACGAGCGCGGCGTGCAGGTCGCGGCCCACGGCGCGGACCTCGGGACCGTCCGGCCCCACCAGGCCGGGCAGGCACCGGCCGTCCCGGCTCTCGTGCCCGCCGACCAGCAGGACCCTGCGACGGTCCGGCCTCACTTCCCGCCCACCGGGTCGTGGCAGGAGACCAGCTTGGTGCCGTCGTCGAAGACCGCCTCCACCTGGATCAGCTTCATCATGCCGCGCACACCGGGTAGGACGTCGTCGGGTCCGACGATCTGCTTGCCCAGCTCCATGCACTCCGCGACGGACTTGCCGTCCCGGGCCGCCTCCACGATCGCCGAGCTGATCAGCGCCACCGCCTCGGCGTAGTTGAGCTTCAGGCCCCGATCCCGGCGCTGCTGCGCCATCTGCGCGACGGTGAAGATGACCAGCTTGTCCATCTCTCGCGGTGTGAGGTTCATTGACGGTCCTTTCCGCGCCCGCGGCCATCGACGGTCACCCGGCGCGCTTGATCTTGTTGAGCATCGGGACGGCGGCGAGGAACACCCAGCTCACGAGTACGAACGGCCAGGTGAGAGTGTGGCCTCCGACCACCTGGAACAGATTGCCGACACCGGCCGTCAGCCCCGCCGCCGACACCGCGCCGATCACGGCGTAGGCGGCGCTCGCCGGGGCGACCGCGACGAAGGTGCCGAACAGCGCGAGCCCGGTCAGCACGGAGTTGTAGCCGTACAGTCCCGCCCCCAGGTCCGCGGCCTGCGCGCCCAGCGCCCAGCCGGTGAGCAGACCGATCAGGCTGGACACGAACGCCACCAGTCCGGTCATCCATCCGCTGACGAACAGCCCGACCAGGAAGATCACGCCGACGTACCACTTGTTCTGGAAGAACACCTGGCCGACGCCGTTGAACGTGCCCTGCCAGAAGTGGTTCCAGGTCATCGCGATGCCGGGAGCGGTGGCGGACGGCGGGGCCGCGCCCGCGTGGCCCGCCCAGATCCGGTGGAAGGACGGCCCTCCGACCACCATCACGGAGGTGATCACGCAGAAGGGCGCGGTGAGGGTCGGCAGGCGGTACGGCGCGAGGAGCACGCTCAGCGCCGAGGTGAGCACGCTTCCGGCGATCGCGCCGACGACGACGAGCACGACCGTCATCCACCGGACGTCCAGATAGAGCACCAGGCTGACACCGATCAGCGTGCCGCAGAAGCCCTCCAGGCCCGGCGAGACCCGGTCCGGCCAGGAGACGCCGAACAGGTAGGCGGTGAGCGTGGCGACCACCGTCCCCAGCAGCCCGAAGACACCGAACTGCCAGCCCCCCACGAACAACGCCACAAGGAACACCAGGCCGGTCCAGAGACTCGACTGGAAATCGACCTGTGCGACCCCCTTCGGAACGGTGCGCAGGAGGTCGAGGCCTCGCGGCCTGTCCGAGTGGGTCGTCTGCTCCGCCGGATCCGGTGGTGCGGGTGCCGAGGACAAAGACGCCAACCCCTTGGACTCCGACGGTGTGACAGGACGCGGGGACCCTACGCGCTGCGGCGATGATTCCCGCACCCTCGGATCAACAAAAACCATAAAAGGTCATGCTCTGGTCAATGATTTTATTCGTGGCATTGACCGGATATGCGGGCATTAACCACTACTGAGGCCACCGAAGAATTCAAATAATCCGGGCGGACGTCGAAACGTAAGTGGGAAGATGTCAACCAGCGAAAAGCCAGGAACGCCCGTGCCGACGGGAAACGGATGCTCTTCCCGGGCCCCCTCCTCTGCCGCCGGTCCCACGATCAGGAGAACGGCCGGCCGGAGGACGGGCTCCGGGGCGTGCATGAAGGCC
This sequence comes from Streptosporangium sp. NPDC048047, assembly GCF_040653115.1. Lineage (NCBI taxonomy): Bacteria > Bacillati > Actinomycetota > Actinomycetes > Streptosporangiales > Streptosporangiaceae > Streptosporangium > Streptosporangium sp. NPDC048047. Next base: position 168,572 of record NZ_JBEZNH010000010.1, read on the forward strand.
GCGTGACATGCCCTCACTGCCGCGGTGGAAACACCAGGACTCCGGGACCCCGGCCGCCCACCGCAGGCTCCAACTGCGCCACGGCGAAGGGGACAGGCGGCATCTGACCAGCCTGGAGGGACTGGCCGCGCTGTCGCTGGACGCGCTCAGCTCGGTCGCCTACGGACCCGAGGAGATCGCACTCGTCCTGGCGGGCGCCGGCGCGCTCGCGGTGGGCGGCACACTGCCGATCACTCTGGTCATCGTGGGACTGCTCATGGTGCTCGTACTCTCCTACCGCCAGGTGATCGCCGCGCATCCCCAGGGCGGCGGCTCCTACGGGGTGGCCAAGGAGAACCTGGGCGAACGGATGAGCATGCTGGCCGCCGCGGCGCTCATCGTCGACTATGTGCTCACCGTGGCGGTCAGCCTCGCGGCCGGGGCCGCCAGCCTGGCCTCGGCCTTCCCCGTTCTGGCCCCGTACCTCACGGAGACCTGCCTGGCGGGGCTGGTGCTGCTGACGGTCGTCAACCTGTACGGGATCTCCGACAGCGCGCGGGTGCTGATGGCGCCGACCATCCTGTTCGTGGTGTGCATCGTCGGCGTCGTGATATTCGGACTGATCCGCTCCAGTCCGGCGGCGGTGGTGGGAGCGCCCATGACCGTTCCCGTGACCGAGACGCTGGGGGTGCTGCTGATCCTGAAGGCGTTCTCCTCCGGCTGCTCCTCGCTGACCGGCGTCGAGGCCATCGCCAACGGCGTCCCCATGTTCCGCGAGCCCAGGACCGTGCGGGCACGGCGGGCCGAGCTGATCCTCGGACTGCTGCTCGGCTCGATGCTGCTCGGACTGGCGCTGCTCATCCACCGGGACCACGTGCTGCCCCGGGAGGGGGTCACCATCCTCTCCCAGCTCGTGGCCGGCTCCTACGGGACCGGCTGGGCGTACTACGTGACCAATATCGTGGTCACACTCGGCCTCGCCCTGGCCGCGAACACCAGCTTCGGCGGCCTGCCGGTCCTGCTGAGCCTGCTGGCCCGTGACGACCGCCTGCCGCATCTGTTCGCACTGCGGACCGAACGCCCCGTCTACCGTTACGGCGTCGCGGTCGTGGGGGTCCTGGCCGCCGTGCTGCTGATCGCGGTGGGCGGACTGACCCACAAACTCATCCCGATGTTCGCCATCGGGGTGTTCATCGGCTTCACCATCAGCCAGGTCGGCATGGTCGAGCGCTGGTGGCGCCTGCGTCCGCCCCGCTGGCTCGGCAACGCGGTGCTCAACGGCATCGGCGCCCTGCTCACCTGCGTCGCCGCCCTGGTGCTGCTCGTCTCCAAGTTCCGGGAGGGCGCCTGGGTCGTCGTCATCGTCGTCCCCCTGCTCATGCTGCTGTTCACCCGGATTCAGCGCTACTACACCGAGGTCGGCGCCGAACTGGGGACACGCCGGACACCGGCCAAACCCTCCGGACCCGCCGGGACGGCCGGCCCTGAGAAGCTGGTCATCATCCCGGTCGCCGCCGTCACCGCCATGACGGAGCGGGCCCTGAGCGCGGGCCTGGCGTTCGGCGGAGAGGTCGTCGCCGTCACGGTGTGCTTCGACTCCGCGGGCGCGGACCGCATGCGCGAACAGTGGGCGAGGTGGGATCCGGGCGTCCGGCTCGAGACCATCGTGAACCCCCACCGCACGGTGGTGCATCCCGTTCTGGAGTACGTCCGCGCGGCGGACGCCACGGGCAGGCGGGTGATCGTCCTCATCCCTCTCATCGAGCCGAGGCATTTCCGCTACCGGATACTGCACAACCAGCGCGGCCTCTTCATGGCCCTCGTGCTGCGGGAGCACCTCGACGTGGTCGTCGCCCTGCTGCCCTTCCGGCTCAGGATGTGACCGGACGGAGAGCCGGCGGCTTCCCGCCATGAGCCGCCCCTCCCGGTGCGCCCGCCCCGCCGGACGCCGCCGGAAACGCTCCGGGCGGCGGGCCCCGTCGGAAAGACCGTGACCCACGGCATCCCGGGTCCTCGACCGGTTCACGACCCGGGAAAACACGAAACCCTGGTCGCTCTTCCAGCGACCAGGGCTCCTGAGCCATCGAATGTGTCCGAGGGGGGACTTGAACCCCCATGCCCCGCAAAGGGCACTAGCACCTCAAGCTAGCGCGTCTGCCTATTCCGCCACCCGGACGTGGTGCCTGCACGAGAGACCGTCATCGCTCGTCGGCGGACTTAGGTTAGCAAACTCTTGGGCGTGCGTCATATCGGTTGTCCGGCGGCCCTCCCGGTGGTGCCCCGGCGTCCCGGCGGCGGCAGGATGGGGAGGGCAAGCCGTACCAAGCGTAAGGAGCCGACATGACCGTGCTCAATGGTGAGGACGAGGTCGCCGGGCTGTGTCGTGACCTGATCCGGATCGACTCGACCAACACCGGGGACAACACCGGCCCCGGGGAGCGGGCCGCCGCCGAGTACGTCGCCGGGAAGCTGGCCGAGGTGGGGCTGGAGCCCCGGATCCTGGAGTCGGACGACCGGCGGGCGAGCGTGATCGCCCGCATCGAGGGGGAGGACCCCTCCCGCGGCGCGCTCCTCCTGCACGGACACCTCGACGTCGTCCCCTTCCACGCCGAAGACTGGACCCACCACCCGCTCAGCGGGGAGATCGCCGACGGCTGCGTCTGGGGACGCGGCGCGGTCGACATGAAGAACATGGACGCGATGATCCTCGCGGTCGTCCGGCAGCGGCTCAGCGAGGGCCGCCGCCCGCCGCGGGACGTGGTGCTGGCGTTCACCGCCGACGAGGAGGCCGGCGGCGCGTACGGCGCGCAGTGGCTGTCCGACGAGCACCCCGAGCTGTTCGAGGGCTGCACCGAGGCGATCGGCGAGGTCGGCGGGTTCAGCGTCTCCATCGACGGCGACCGCAGGCTCTACCTCATCGAGGCGGCGGAGAAGGGCATCGCCTGGATGCGGCTGACCGCCCGCGGCCGGGCCGGTCACGGCTCCATGCTCAGCGCCGAGAACGCGATCACCGAGCTGGCCGAGGCCGTCGGCCGGATCGGCCGCTACGAGTGGCCGGTACGGCTCACGCCCACGGTCGAGACCTTCCTCACCGAGACCTCCCGGGTGCTGGGGGTGGAACTCGACCTCGACGACGCCGAGGCGACCGTGGCCAAGTTCGGACCGCTGGCCCGGATGATCGGCGCGGTGCTGCGCAACACCGCCAACCCGACCATGCTGCAGGGCGGCTACAAGGCCAACGTCATCCCGCAGACCGCGACCGCGCACGTGGACGGGCGCTTCCTGCCCGGCTACGAGGACGAGTTCTTCAAGACGATCGACGAGCTGCTCGGCCCCAACGTGACCAGGGAGTTCGTCTACCACGACATCGCCCTGGAGACCGGGTTCGACGGGCCGCTGGTGCGCGCGATGGCCGACGCGCTGGCCGCGGAGGACCCGGGGGCGCTGGCGGTGCCGTACACGCTGTCGGGCGGCACGGACCTGAAGGCGTTCAGCAGGCTGGGCATGCGGGGGTTCGGCTTCGCGCCGCTGAAGCTCCCGGCGGACCTGGACTTCTCCGGGATGTTCCACGGAGTGGACGAGCGGGTGCCGGTCGACTCCCTGCGGTTCGGGGTGCGGGTCCTTGACCGTTTCCTGGACGCCTGCTGATCCGATCCTTGGAAAAGCATTGCGATGACACTGCGTAGTGCTAACGTAGCTTTCCGTTGATGGGGGCGGGCCATGCGGAAAGCAGGCCCACCAGGGCTTCGAGGAGGCTGCGTGGCACGCGTGCCGTATGGGCGGTGGGGGGCGTTCTCGCCCGCCGCCCGGCGCGTGCCCGCGGCCGTCTCCGCCGACGGCGCGGTCTTCGCGCGGGATGACCGGATGGCGCGGTTCGCGGCCGGCTCCCGGCTGATCGTCAGACGAGCGCTCTCCATCGGCGGCCTGCTGGCCGCCGGATGGCTGCTCGCGGTCGTCTTCGGACTTCTCGGCGCCGCTCCGGCCGCCGCGGACACCACCGCGGTGGCCGGAGCGGACGGTTCCCCTGCCCCCGTCCCCGCCGCTTCCGGACCGGCCGTCAGGGCCGGTGTCTTCCCCGCGGAGAGCGGCGTGCCTTCGGCGTCGGGTGACGCCGAAGCGATGGCCGGGCGAGGCGTGGACGGGCTCACCAGCCAGTCCGGGCCGGTGTCCCCGGCTCCCGCCGTCGTTGACCACGGCTCAGGTGCCGACGGGTTCCTGCCCCAGGGCAACGGTGGCTCCGGCCCCTCCGGGCCGGGCATGGGGGATGTCGCGAGGTTCGTCTACGACCCGCGGCCGATGGCGCGGCGCGCCCCACTGGCGTGCGTGCTTCCCCCTGTCGTCCGCACAGCGGCGGACGACCCCTCCTTCTCTCCTGACTGACGCCGTGTCCCGCGTGCCCGGGTTTCCCCACCGGACACGCTCATCGGTCGCGGAGCGCGTCATGGCCTCCCCCCGGTGGGGAGTCGCTCCGCACGCCGGATGACCGGCGATCTCCAGTTCCTCGTGACGGCCGTCGGGGCTTTCCGCTGCACGCGTTCCCGTCAGGTTCTCGCGCGGCCTCGCATGTCCGCCACGAGACGTCAGGTATTCCCCCCGAACAACCGCAAGGAGCATCAAACATGCGTACGTGGGTTAAGGGCTCGACCCCCGCGGCACTGCTCGCGCTGGGTGTCATGACACTCGGCAGCGGTACGGCCTTCGCGGACACCTCCGGCGACCACTCGATCGGCGGCGGCAACCAGGTCAACCTCCCGATCACCCTGCCGATCGACATCAGCGGCAACGCTGCCGCGGTCGCCGGGAAGTCCCGGGCGGGCTCCATGGGCGGCGCCTCCGCCGGCACCGCGGGCACCCCGGGTTCCGGTTCCGGCGGCGTCCCCGGCGAGACGTCCGGCAGGGGCAGCGTCCTGGGCGGCAACCAGGTCAACGCCCCGATCACCGCTCCGGTCGACGCCTGCGGCAACGCGCTCTCCCTGTTCGGCCGCTCCGAGGCCGGCTGCCGGGGCGGCGCGTCGGTCTCGCACGGTGGTGGCGGTGGTGCGGGTGGCAACCGTACGAATGGTGACCACAGTGTGGCAG
>NZ_JBEZNH010000010.1:173726-206636 GCF_040653115.1 Streptosporangium sp. NPDC048047
CTGGGCGGCAACCAGGTCGTGGCCCCGATCACCGCTCCGATCAACATCTGCGGCAACGCGGTCGCCGTCCTCGGTGACGCCGCCGCAGGCTGCCTGGGCGGCTCCCACGCCGGCGGGCCGGGGCGCTCCGCGGCCGTCGCGATGCCGACCGCCGGCAGGGCGGGTCGTACCGCGCTCCTGCCGGAGATCCCGGTCCTGCCGGGCGCCCGTGGGGCCGCGCATCGGGGCCGCGGGACCGGCCTGAACGCGGGACGCGGGTCCGAGCTGAACACGGGTCGCGAGGTCGCCCAGCACCCGGGCCGCAAGGCCGGTGCTCCGGGCGCGGTCACCTCCGCTCCGGCCGGGGTCACCTCCGCTCCGGGTGAGGTCACTTCCGCTCCGGCCGGGGTCACCTCCGCGCCGGTCGGCCGTACGCTGCCCGTCGGCGACCTCGGCCTGATGAGCGCCGCCCGACCGGCGGGCGTGGCCGGCATGAACTCCGGCGCGCTGGCCGCTCTTCTGGTCGGCGCCATGGCCGCCCTCTCCGCCACCCTGTTCGCGGCCACCCGCCGCTTCCGGCTCGGTCGAGCCGGCAGGTAATACATCAGTAACTCTTTGGTCATGTCCCCTCGGAGCCACCGGGGGAGACGCGCAGGCGCTCCGCCGCCGGTGAGAGGGACCGCGGGCCCGGGTGGCCCGGGTTCCGGTCGCCGGGCGGAGCGGCAGTGCTCTGCCCGTTCCGGGGGCGCGGCCCGGGGCGGGCAGAGCCATGTCCGTCCACGGCCTTCGCGGGCCGCGGCCGGTCACATCGTCCTGGTCGCACGTATGATCTTGCGACGCAGCCGGACGTCCCTGCGGCCGTCGGGATACAGTCTCAGGCGGTCGAGCTCCCAGCCGCCGTATTCTGCGTGTTCGGTCAGGATCTGGCGGGCCGTGTCCCGGGTCGTACCGCGCGGAAGGTGGAGAACCAAGTAGGAGTAGTCGAGCACAGCGATTAGTCTCCGAGGATGGGCTGGGGGACGTCAGCACTCATAGGGCTTTATTGTGCGTCCTTGCGGCTCTCCTTGGGAGTGCGCCCGATCTGGATCGGGTAACCCGAGGGGAAGTGAACGGGGAACGAATGCGAACAGCGAGGTAGGAAGCAGCGTGCCAGCCAAGAACGGCAACGCCGGCGGAACCCGCCTGGTGATCGTCGAGTCGCCTTCCAAGGCGAAGACCATCGCCGGGTACCTCGGCCGCGGCTACGTCGTGGAGTCCAGCATCGGGCATATTCGCGACCTCCCCGAGAAGGCCGACGACATCCCTGAGAAGTACAAGGGCAAGGCGTGGGCCCGCCTGGGCGTCAACGTGGAGCATGAGTTCGAACCACTCTACGTGGTCAACCCGGACAAGAAGGCCCAGGTCAGCAAGCTCAAGCAGCTGCTCAAGGACGCCGACGAGCTCTACCTCGCCACCGACGAGGACCGGGAGGGCGAGGCGATCGCCTGGCACCTCCGCGAGGTGCTCAACCCCAAGGTCCCTGTGCACCGCATGGTGTTCCACGAGATCACCCCACGGGCGATCCAGGAGGCCGTGGCCAACCCCAGGACGCTGAACCTCCGGCTGGTCGACGCCCAGGAGACCCGGCGCATCCTCGACCGCCTCTACGGCTACGAGGTCAGCCCCGTCCTGTGGAAGAAGGTCAAGCCCCGCCTGTCCGCCGGGCGGGTGCAGTCCGTGGCGACCCGGCTGGTCGTCGAGCGCGAACGCGAGCGCCTGGCCTTCACCAGCGCGACCTACTGGGACCTGCAGGCGCTGTTCGGCACCGGCCGCGACGAGTCGCCGAACGAGTTCACCGCCACGCTGACCGGCGTGGACGGCAAGCGCGTCGCCCAGGGGCGTGACTTCGCCTCCAACGGCACGCTCAAGAGCGCCGGCGTGGTCCACCTGGACGAGGCCGCCGCCCGCGCCCTGGCCGCGCGGCTGGACGGCGCCGCCTACCAGGTCGGGTCCGTCGAGCGCAAGCCGTACACCCGCAAGCCGTACGCGCCGTTCCGGACGACGACGCTGCAGCAGGAGGCCAGCCGCAAGCTGGGCTTCTCGGCGAAGTCGACCATGCAGATCGCCCAGCGCCTGTACGAGAACGGCTTCATCACCTACATGCGCACCGACAGCATCACGCTGTCGGAGACGGCAGTGGCCGCGGCGCGCAACCAGGCGATCAACCTGTACGGCGCCGCCTACGTCCCCGACAAGCCGCGCGTCTACACCAGCAAGGTCAAGAACGCCCAGGAGGCGCACGAGGCGATCCGCCCCTCCGGCGAGGTGTTCCGCACGCCGGGCGAGACCGGGCTGACCGGTGACATGTTCCGGCTGTACGAGCTGATCTGGCAGCGGACCGTCGCCTCGCAGATGAAGGACGCGGTCGGCGAGTCGGTCACCGTCAAGGTGGGCGGCACATCCAGCGCCGGCGAGCGGGTGGAGTTCAGCGCCTCCGGCCGGACGATCACCTTCCACGGCTTCCTCAAGGCCTATGTCGAGGGCGCCGACGACCCGGCCGCCGCCCGCGACGACGCCGAGCGGCGCCTGCCCAACCTCACCGAGGGCGACCGCCTCACCGTGGCCGAGCTCAAGGCCCTGACACACGCCACCAAGCCGCCGGCGCGGTACACCGAGGCCACGCTCGTCAAGGAGCTGGAGGACCGGGAGATCGGCCGGCCCTCGACCTACGCGTCGATCATCGGAACGATCCTGGACCGCGGCTACGTGTTCAAGAAGGGCACGGCGCTGGTGCCGTCCTTCCTGGCGTTCGCCGTGGTCAACCTGCTGGAGCGGCACTTCGGTCACCTCGTCGACTACGACTTCACGGCCGACATGGAGAAGGTCCTCGACGACATCGCCAACGACCGGGCGGAGCGGGTGCCGGAACTGCGCCGCTTCTACTACGGCGACGGCGGCGAGGGTGACGAGGGGCTCAAGGAACTGGTCACCGACCTCGGTGAGATCGACGCCAGGGAGATCAGCTCCTTCCCGATCTCCGGCACCGACATCATGATCCGGGTGGGCCGATACGGTCCCTACCTGGACCGCGACGGCGTCCGGGTGAACGTGCCGGAGGACCTGGCGCCCGATGAGCTCACCGCCGAGATGGCCGAGGAGTTCTTCTCCCGCCCTACCGGCGTCCGCGAGCTGGGCCGGGATCCGGTCACCGGCCACCCGATCGTGGCCAAGGACGGCCGGTTCGGACCGTACGTGACGGAGATCCTCCCCGAGGAGCCCCCGGCCGAGGGCGCGAAGAAGCGGACGAAGAAGGCCGACGCTCCCAAGCCGCGCATCGAGTCGCTGTTCAAGACGATGTCCCTCGACACCGTCACCCTCGACGACGCCCTGCGCCTGCTGACGCTGCCCAGACTCGTCGGTGAGCTGGACGGCGAGGAGGTGAGGGCACACAACGGCAAGTTCGGGCCCTACCTGAAGAAGGGCTCCGACTCGCGGTCGCTGACGTCGGAGGACGACCTGTTCACGGTCACCATCGAGCAGGCCAAGGAGCTGTTCGCCCAGCCGAAGACCAGGGGGCGCCGCGCCGCCGCCGCGCCTCCGCTGCGCGAGCTCGGCGCGGACCCGGTCTCCGGCAAGCCGATCGTGGTCAAGGAGGGGCGGTTCGGCCCCTACGTGACCGACGGCGAGACGAACGCCTCGCTGCGCAAGGGCGACGAGGTCGAGCAGATCACCACCGAGCGGGCCGCCGAGTTGCTGGCGGACCGCCGTGCCCGGGGTCCGGCGCCGAAGAAGCGCCCCGCCGCCCGTCCGAAGGCCAAGACCAAGACCTGACGGCCGGGGCCGCGCCACCGGGGCCGCCGCTCACCTGAGGGGCTCTCCGGGCACTCGCTCACCGCGTCCCGCCGCATCGGGGGCCGCCGCGCACCTGAGGGAGCTCTCAGGTACGCGGGAACGCGCCGCCCGCGCCCGGCGTTCTCGAAAGCACGCCGGGCGCTCCGAGCCGCGGCGCGATCCGGTGTGAACGCGATGGCCGCCCGGGTCGCGGTGCGGTCCGACGCGGGCCCGCCGGGTGCGCCGGTCACGGCGCGGTCCGGCGTGGGCACGGCGGGCGCTGCCGGGACGATGTGCCCCGGTGCGGGCACGACGGAGTACGGCGGCGCGGCGGGTACGACGGGCGCGGAGGGCGAGCGGTGGCGGGCGTGGGTTTCATAGCGATGATCGTGACGGTGGTCGTGCTGGTCCACTACTACCTGTGGCGCCGTCTGGTCAGGGACACCACGACCCCAGGGCGGGCACGCGTCGTACTCACCGCGGTGCTGCTGGGTCTGGCCGCGCTCATCATCGTGATGCGCGCCGGTGAACGGCTGTCGTGGGGCCACCTGCTGGCCTGGCCGGGCTACCTCTGGCTCGCCGTGATGTTCTACCTGTTCGTCTTCCTGGTGGTGCTGGAGATCCCGCGGGCACTGGCACTGCTGGCCGTACGGCGGGCCGGGCGGAGAGCGCCGGAGCCGGAGCGGGAGCCGGAGCGCGTGGCCGTACCGGCGAGCACGGGGTCCGCGGCGGCTGCGGGGGCTGCGGGGACCGCGGACGTGCCGGACGCCCGGGACGCGTCAGGCCATCCGGGTGCGGCGCGGGATCCCGGCGCGGCGGGCGTTCCGGATGCCGAGGGGGACGCGGCCGGGGCGCGCGGTCCGGGCGGAGCGCCGGTGGGACGCAGGCTCTTCATCGGACGCACCGTCGCCGCCGTCGCCGGGGTGGGCGCGCTGGCAGCCGTCGGGGGCGGCGTCCGCACCGCGCTCGGCGACCCGGTGATCGAGACCGCCGGGGTCGGGCTGCCCCGGCTCGACCCGCGGCTGAACGGGCTGCGCCTGGCCGTGGTCAGCGACATCCACCTCGGGCCGCTCACCGGGGTCGGGCACACCGAACGCATCGTCCGCATGATCAACTCGCTGGAGGCCGACGTGGTCGCCATCGTCGGCGATCTGGTCGACGGGACGGTGGCCGAGCTCGGCCCGCAGGCCAGACCGCTGCGGAGCCTCGAATCCCGCTACGGCTCCTACTTCGTCACCGGCAACCACGAGTACTACACCGCGAACGGCCCCGGCGAGTGGATCGAGGAGCTCCGGCAGCTCGGCGTCCGGCCGCTGCAGAACGAGCGCGTCGAGATCGCCCACGCGGGGGCCGTGCTGGACCTCGCGGGGGTCAACGACGTCTCCGGCGGCCCGGCGTCCGGCGCGTCCGGCGGCCCGGACTTCGAGCGCGCGCTGGGCGGCCGGGACCGCTCCCGCTCCACGATCCTGCTGGCCCACCAGCCGGTCCAGGCGACCGAGGCGGCCCGGTACGGCGTCGACCTCCAGTTGTCCGGCCACACCCACGGCGGGCAGATGGCGCCCTTCAACCTGCTCGTCTCCCTCCAGCAGCCGATCGTCTCCGGGTTCGGCCAGGTGGGCGGCACCCGGGTGTACGTCACCCGGGGCGCGGGCTTCTGGGGCCCGCCGGTCCGGGTGGGGGCACCGCCGGAGATCACGCTGCTGGAGCTCCGCGCCTGAACGGCCCGCCGGACGGGCGAAAGCGGCCGCGGGGGCGGAAGCGGCCGCAGCGGGCACGATGAGAGTGGTCGCGGCGGGCGGGGCGAGAACGGTCACGCTGGGCGGGGCGAAAGCGAACGCGGCGGACGAATGGTGCGTATCGCCCGGCTCATCGCTCAGATGGGCATATCGGCTCGACCGGTGTTCGCCCCAGCCAGGCGGGCGCCTCGATACGCTGGGACCATGACCACCCCTGGCCCGAGCACCGCACGACGCAAGCCGCCTCATGTGCTTGCCCACACGCCGTTCCGAAAGCTGTGGACGGCGATGTCGGTGTGCAGCCTGGGAGACTGGCTCAACATCATCGCGCTGACCGCCCTGGCGGGAAACCTCACCGCCGGGCAGGGGTACACCACGCAGAGCCTGGCCATCGGCGGCGTGTTCGTCGCGAAGATGCTGCCGGCGGTCCTGCTCGGTCCCGTCGCGGGCGCGTTCGCCGACCGGTTCGACCGCCGCCTGACGATGTTCACCTGCGACCTGCTCAGGTTCGCGCTGATCCTGTCGATCCCGCTGGTGCTGTCGCTCACCTCGGTCGGCAACTACCAGTGGGTGCTCATCGCCACCCTCCTCGTCGAGTGCGTCAACCTCTTCTGGGTCCCGGCCAAGGACGCCACGGTCCCCAACCTGGTGCCCAAGGACCGGCTGGAGTCGGCCAACCAGCTCAACCTCCTGGTCACGTACGGCACCGCCCCGGTCGCCGCGCTGCTGTTCGCGGTGCTGTCGGTCGCCGACGACGCGCTGGGCCGGTTCATCCCGTACTTCTCCGGCCGTGACACCTACCTGGCGCTGTTCATCAACGCCACCGCCTACCTGGTGTCGGCCGTCATCGTCTTCACGCTCAAGGAGATCCGGAAGGTCCCCTCCGGGGACATCGTGATCTCCACGCCGTCGGTGCTGCGGCAGATCGTCGAGGGCTGGCGGTTCGTCGGCGGCAACCGGGCCATCCGGGGGCTGATCATCGGCATGCTGGGCGCGTTCGCGGCCGGCGGCGCGGTGGTCGGCGTGGCCAAGATATACGTGGGGGCGCTGGGCGGCGGCGACGCCGCCTACGGCGTGGTGTTCGGCGCGGTCTTCCTCGGCATGGCCGGCGGCATGTTCTTCGGGCCCAGGCTGCTGCGCGAGTTGTCGCGGCCGAGGCTGTTCGGGCTGTCGATCGTCGTCGCGGGGCTGGTGCTCGCCGCGATCGCGGTCGTCCACAACCTGGTGATCGTGGTGCTGCTCACCGTGGTCCTCGGGGCGTGCGCCGGAACCGCCTGGATCATCGGCTACACCATGATCGGAATGGACGTGGAGGACGGCCTGCGGGGCCGTACGTTCTCGTTCCTGCAGTCGCTCGCCCGGGTCACCCTGCTGCTCGTGGTCGCGGTGGCGCCCACCCTGGCCGGCCTGTTCGGCAGGCACGTGGTCCGGGTGCGCGGCGAGACGGTGTACCAGTTCGACGGCTCCAACCTGGTCCTGCTGGTCGGCGGGCTGCTCGCGACGGTCGTCGGGTTCCTCGCGCTGCGCCAGATGGACGACCGCAGGGGCGTCCCGATCCTGACCGACCTGCTGGCGGCGGTGCGCGGCGAGCGGTTCGTCCCCGAGACCCCCGGGGCCCACGAGCAGCCGCGCGGGATGTTCGTCGCGTTCGAGGGCGGCGAGGGGTCGGGCAAGACCACCCAGTCCCGGCTGCTGGCGATCTGGCTGCGCGACCAGGGCTACGACGTCGTGCAGACCCGCGAGCCCGGTTCCACCAAGGTCGGCATGCGGCTGCGGGCGATCCTGCTGGACGCCGTGCACCAGGGGCTGTCGGCCCGCTCCGAGGCGCTGCTGTACGCGGCGGACCGCGCCGAGCACGTCGAGAAGGTCATCCGCCCGGCCCTCTACCGGGGGTCGATGGTCGTCTGCGACCGCTACGTCGACTCCTCGCTCGCCTACCAGGGCGCCGGGCGGTCCCTGAAGCAGGAGGACGTGGCGAGGGTCAACGAGTGGGCCACCGGCGGGCTGGTCCCCGACCTGACCGTGCTCATCGACACCCCGCCGTCCATCGGGCTGACACGGCTCGGCGGGGCCGCCGACCGGATCGAGTCGGAGCCTCTGGAGTTCCACGAGCGGGTGCGCCGCGAGTTCCGCGCGCTGGCCGCCGCCCACCCGGACCGCTACCTCGTCGTCGACGGCACCCTCGACCAGAGGATGATCTCCGAGATCGTGCACGACCGGGTGCGAGAGATCCTGCCCGACCCGGTTCCCCGCGAGGCGGAGGACGCCACGAGCACCATCCCGGTCATCCACGATTGACCCCGGCGGTAGGTTGTCCGGGTGGGAGTCTTCGATGACCTGGTGGGCCAGGAGCGGGCGGTCGAGACGCTCCGCAGGGTCGCCGCTTCGGCGGCCGAGGTCCTGACCGGAGGCCGCGGTGCGGGCATGACCCACGCCTGGCTGTTCACCGGTCCGGCCGGGTCCGGCAAGGAGGAGGCCGCGCGGGCGTTCGCCGCCGCGCTGTTCTGCCCTGACCAGGGGTGCGGCCACTGCGACATGTGCCACCAGGTGGCCGTCGGCTCCCATCCGGATCTGGAGGTGGTCAGCCCGCAGGGGCTCTCCTACGGGATCAAGGACACCCGCCGGCTCATCCTCCGCGCGGCCGGCGCCCCGACGCTGGGCCGCTGGCGGGTCGTGCTGTTCGAGGACGCCGACCGTGCCACCGAGGGCGCCTCCAACGCCCTGCTCAAGGCGATCGAGGAGCCGCCGCCGCGGACGGTCTGGCTGCTGTGCGCGCCCTCCCCGGACGACATGATGATCACCATCAGGTCCCGCTGCCGGGTGGTCACGCTCGTCACCCCGCCCACCGCCGCCGTCGCCCACATGCTGGTCACCCGCGAGAACGTGCCGCCCGCGACGGCGGAGTTCGCGGCCAGGGCCGCCCAGGGGCAGATCGACCGGGCCCGCAGGCTGGCCCTGAACGCCGAGGCGCGCGGGCGCCGCGAGGCGGTGCTGTCCATCCCCGCCTCGCTCACCGGCGTGGGAGAGTGCGTGACGGCCGCGGAGCGGCTGGTCAAGACGGCCGAGGAGGAGGCCGCCGCCGTGACCTCGGCGCTGAACGAGTCGGAGACCGCCGAGCTGCGCAAGGCCTACGGCGAGGGCTCCTCGGGCAAGGGGCTCAACAGGGGCCTGATCCGCGGCGGCGCCGGGGCGCTCAAGGATCTGGAGGACCGGCAGAAGTCCCGGGCCACCCGGACCAAGCGCGACGTCATCGACACGGCCCTGCTCGACCTGGTGGTGTTCTACCGCGACGTGCTGGCGTTGCAGCTGGGCGCCCCCGTCGAGCTGGCCAACGACGACCGCCGCGCCGACCTGGAGAACCAGGCCCGCTCCGCCGCCCCCGAGGACACCCTGCGCAGGATCGACGCGATCATGTTGTGCCGGGAGCGGCTGGCGGCCAACGTCAACCCGCAGATGGCGGTCGAGGCGATGACCCTCTCGCTGCGCCGTCCCGCTCCCTGATCCGGTCCGGGTCTCGAACCGGGTCCTGATCCCGGCTCGGGACCGGGACCGGGTCCTGATCCCGCCCAGGCCCCGTCCCGGTCCCGAGCCGGGCGACGGTCCCGGTTATCCGGTTTCGTCCTAGATCCTGCCGCCTGGCGGTCGCCTCAGAGGCATCTCTCCGTTTTTAGCCATATTTCCGGTTTTTCTATCTTGTGTCGGGCTTCCTCATAATTTTCGAGGTGAGACGGCTTCTCTCTGATTCAGACGGTCTCGTCATCGTTTTCGCAGGTCAGTGGCTATGGCTGATCGTGCGGCCGGGTGATGTCCGTTTCGGGTTCGCCAAGGCGTGCAACGTTATGGATGGTTTTTGAGTCTTTAAGGGTATGCAGTGTGACTTTACGGGCTTCCCGCACCCGGAAACCGGGGCCGGGGCCGGCGCGTGCCGTGCCGCGGGGAGCACCCGGCCTCGACGCGAGACGCCCGCGGTACGGCGCCGCCCCCGGCGTGACGGTGTACGGCGCGGCGGCGTACGACTCCACGGTGTGCGGACGAGCGGTACGGGTGCCGCACCCGGGTTCCCAGGCTCCGCGCAGGCGGGGGACGGGTTCGCGACGCCGTGCTGTTCGACGGCATTTTTTCGCGTCAAATCCCCTCGAAGGGGAAGCATGGATCGTTAGAATTCCCAGCGAATTTATACAAACTTGTTGTCATTTTAATCTCTATGCGTGCTCTACGGGGTGAGCGGGCAAGACGGGGGTTCCTCAGTGGGTACGGGAACACGGGGCGGAGCGGCCTTGGCCGGAGTCGGAAGGGCCGTCACCGGCAGGGTGGATGGCGACGACGTCTTGAGGGTCGAGTGGCCGGACTCGGGCGGCGGGCGGTCCGCGGCGGAGGACGGGGACATCGTCCTGCGGCACGCGGAGACCGGTGAGGAGCGTGCCGGCACCGCCCTGGCAGGGCTGGCGCCGGGCATCTGGGTGGCGTCGTACCGGGGGGAGCCCATCGCCACCGACGACCCGGGCTTCTCGCTGGACGGCCTGATGGACTACGCCGCCATGCCCCGCGAACGGGAGGTCCGGGCCTTCCGCACCTCGGTCGGCACGCTCGCGCTGGCCGTGAGGGAGGTCCTGCCGTACGTGGAGGTGACCGGTGTCGTCTCCGACGACGGCGTGGTCGGGGTGACGGGTGTGATCGCCTACGGCGAGCCGGTCGAGGGCCCGGCTCGGCTGGTGGCCGTGCCGAGGAAGGGGGCAGAGCCGGTCTCCGGTCCGGGAGCGTTCCACGGCCGGAGCTTCGAGGGAAGCGTCCGGATCGAGCCGATGGCCGGGGGACAGAGCCGGCGCCGGACCTTCTGGGACCTGTACGCCGAGGCCGGCGGGGCACGGCTGCCGCTGGCGGCCCGCCTCGACGACGTCACCGACAAGAAGACCAAGGTGCGCTTCCCCGCCCAGCACGTGGGACGGGTCCGGGTGCGGCCGTACTACACCGACACCGACAGCCTGGCCGTGGCCCTGACCATCGAGGAGGAGGAAGCGTGAAGATCTCCTTCCTGATTCTCAACGCCTACGGCATGGGCGGGACCATCCGTGCCACCTTCGACCTCGCCACCGAGCTGTCCCTCCGTCACGACGTCGAGGTGATCAGCGTCTTCCAGCACGCCGACCGGCCCTTCCTGCGGCTCGGCCCGCGGGTGCGGCTGCGCTCGCTGGTGGACCTGCGGGAGGGGGCCAGGGTCCGCTGGCCGTACACGAAACGGGCGGAACGGCTGAGCGGGCAGGAGAGCGCGCTGATCCACCCGGAGGAGCGCGCCTACGCCTCCTTCACCGCCTGGAGCGACGACGTGCTCAGGCGTGAGCTGCGCCGGCTCCGCACCGACGTGCTGGTCACCACCCGGGCCGGGCTGAACATCATGGCCGCAAGGTTCGCGCGCCGGAAGGTCGTCACCATCGCCCAGGAGCACCTGCACTTCGAGGCGCACAGACCCGGCATCTTCCAGGAGATCCGGGAGTGGTACCCCAGCCTGGACGCGGTCGTCACCCTCACCGAGGCCGACGAACGTGACTACCGCGACATGCTGGGCGAAAGCCGGACGCGGGTGATCACCATCGGCAACGGCCTGCCCACCGCGCCGCGGCCCCGCTCCCGGCAGGAGAACAGGCTCGTGCTGGCCGCCGGGCGGCTGGTTCCGGTCAAGGGCTACGACCGGCTGCTGAAGGCGTTCGCCCAGGTCGTCCAGAAGCGGCCCGACTGGAAGCTGCGGATCTACGGCGAGGGCCGCTCCGGCGACAAGCTGGTCCGGCAGTCCGTCAAGCTGCGCCTGCACAACAACGTCACGTTCATGGGGCCGACCGAGGACATCGAGGGAGAGCTCGCCAAGGCGTCGATCCACGCGGTCAGCTCCCGGTTCGAGGGCTTCGGCATGACCATCATCGAGGCGTTCTCCTGCGGGGTGCCGGTGGTCAGCTTCGACTGCCCGAGGGGACCGCGTGAGATCATCACCTCCGGCCACGACGGCCTGCTCGTCCCGCCCGACGACGTCGACGCGCTGGCCGAGGGGTTGCTCCGGATGATCGACGACGAGGAGGGCCGGCACCGCATGGCCCGCAACGCGCTGGAGACGGCCGCGCGCTACGACATGTCCGTGGTCGCCGAACGCTGGGAGCGGGCCTTCGCCGAGCTCACCGGGTGACACGGAGCCGTACGGCGGGCGGACCGCCGGGGACCCGCCGGGAAGAACGCCGGAAAACGTGCGCCGGACCGAGCAGCAGACGGCCCGGTCCGGCGTCTCTGTGATGTGATCGTGTCATTCTCGGGGACGACCCCTGAACCGAAGATCGAGGCCCCTCCGCATGCGGAGCGCCTGGCGAGGGACCGCGTCGACATCGCGGGACTGTTCGCCGAACACCACCTCGGCCTGGTGAGGCTGGCCCTGCTCATGGTGGGCGACCAGGCCACGGCGGAGGACGTGGTGCAGGAGGCGTTCGCCCGGACGCACGCGGGACGGCGCCGCCTGCGCGACCCCGGGCGTGCGCTGACCTACGTCCGTTCGGCGGTGCTCAACGGGGCCCGTTCCGTGTTGCGGCGCCGGGCGGTGGCGTTCCGGCGGGCCGCGCCGTACGAGCCGCCCGTCTGGTCGGCCGAGCACGCGGCGCTGCTCGGCGAGGAGCGCCGCGAGGTCCTGACGGCGCTGCTCGGGCTGCCGAAGCGGCAGCGCGAGGCGCTGATCCTGCGCTACTACCTCGACCTGCCCGACCAGGAGATCGCGGATGTCATGGACATCCGAGCCGGCACGGCCCGGTCCACCATCGCGCGCGGGCTGGCCGCCCTCGCCCGGACGCTTGGGGAGGAGTCATGACCATGAAGACCACCGAGGAGCGCCTGCGAGGTGCCCTGTCGGCTGCCGGCGACACCGTCACCGACATCCGCCCGCTGACCGTCCCAGTCCACAGGCGATCCCGGGCCCCCCTTCGGATCGGGGCCGCCCTCGCCGCCGCCGTGGTGGCCTTCGGAATCGTACGGATCTCCGCTCCCGTTCAGCCTCCGGAAAACGAGACGCTCGTCGCCATGGCCGTCAACGGCATCGAACCGTCGGAGGAGCCCTTGGTGACGGTCTTCCTCTGCCAGAGCCATAGCCCCTTTCCGCCGTGCGCGGGCAGGGGCGGGAGCACCGCCGCGGAGAAGGAGGACCTTCGGCGGAGGCTGCTGGCCAGTCCCGAGGTGGAGGCGGTCACGTTCCGGGACCGGAAGACGGCCTGGGAGAAATTCCGGCGGGAGAACGCCGACAAAACCGTACTACTGTCGGTGATCAAGGTCGATGACATGCCGGAGTCCTTCTGGGCTCGCGTCAGGCCGGGCGCCGACCCCATGGCGGTGGTGCGGGCCGTGGGCCGTCTACCCGGCGTGTCCCACGCCGTCGACCAGCGGTGCGCACAGGAGCAATGGGAGCGGAGTTCCCTGCGGGCGAGGATCGCGAGGGTGCTGCCCTGGTCCGATGACGACCGCAGGCAGTGCAGCTTCCCTGAGGCTCCCGACTTCGGAAAGGAGAACGGTTCCGGAGGGGCAGAACCTCAGGGGGATGACCGGTCCGGGGACTGACCGGCGTCGGAGCCCGGCTCGGAGATGGCCGGCCCGCCTCCCGCTCCGAGGCGGGAAGCGGGTCGATCGGGATGGTGGTCGATCCGGGACGGACCACGGACGAACTCGGAGGCGGATCCGGGGGTCCGCGGCGGCGGTGCGGCGCGTAGGGTGGCGTGGAGGGCGCCAGCCGTACCCCCTGCAGTTTGGAGCCTCATGAGCATGATCATGGCGGTGAGCTTCACCCGTTACGGCCGTCTTTACTACCTCGACCCCGGCGAGCACAGTCCCAAGATCGGCGACAAGGTGCTCGTGCCGACCGATGCCGGGCCCGAGGTGGCCGAATGCGTGTGGGCTCCGCAGTGGACCAGCGAGGAGATCGGCGACCTGCCGGTGTGCGCGGGCATCGCCGGCGAGGAGCACCTGGCGCGCGACGAGAACAACAGAAGGCGGCGCGCCGAGGTCAGGAGCGTCTCCAAACGGCTCATCAAGCGGCACGCCCTGCCGATGAAGGTCGTCGGCGTCGACTACCTCGACGCCGACAACGTCTACACCGTCTACTTCTCCGCCCCGCACCGCGTCGACTTCCGCGCCCTCGTCCGCGACCTGGCCCGCAACCTGCGCGCCCGGGTCGAGCTGCGGCAGATCGGCCCGCGCGACGAGGCCCGCCTGCAGGGCGGTATCGGCCCGTGCGGCCGCGACCTGTGCTGCGCGACCTTCCTGAAGGACTTCGAGCCCGTCTCGGTGCGGATGGCCAAGGACCAGGGCCTCCCGGTCAACCCGATGCGGATCGCGGGGGCGTGCGGGCGGCTGATGTGCTGCCTGAAGTACGAGCACCCCCTCTACATGGAGGCCAACCGCACGATGCCCCGGATCGGGTCGAAGGTGGACACCCCCGAGGGGACGGGCACCGTCGTCGGGCGCAACGTCCCCTCCGACTCGGTGACGGTCCGCCTGGACGAGGGCGGCCGCCGCTGCGCCTGCCCGTCGGCCTCGGTCTGCTCACCTCGCAAACAGCACGACGCGATGTACGGCACGGCGGCGGAGCCGGGCTCCGGCGGCTGAGGCGCGTCCCGAAAGCCGGCGCGGGAAATCCGCTGGACGATCCGCCCGGAAGCCTGTCAGCCTCGAACCATGGTTGCGGAGGCGGCGAAGCGGTCGTTCGACGATCTGGTGGCGGAGGCCGAGTCGGTCTCGGTCGACGGCTGGGACTTCTCCTGGCTGGACGGCCGGGCGACCGAGGAACGGCCCTCCTGGGGATATTCGCGGCTGATGGCCGGGCGCATGGCGCGCGCCGACGCCGCGCTGGACCTCCAGACCGGTGGGGGCGAGGTGCTCGCGGGCGTTCCGCGGCTGCCCGCCGTGACGGTCGCCACCGAGTCCTGGCCGCCGAACATCGCCCGCGCCGCCGCGAGGCTGCGCCCGCGCGGGGTCGCGGTCGTCGCCGACGACGACGAGCCGAGGCTCCCGTTCCGGGACGGCGCCTTCGACCTGGTGACGAGCCGCCACCCGGTGACCACCTGGTGGGAGGAGATCGCCCGCGTGCTCCGGCCCGGCGGGACGTACTTCTCCCAGCAGGTCGGTCCGCGGAGCGTCGTGGAGCTGACGGAGTTCTTCCTGGGGCCGCAGCCGCGCGACACCGCCCGCGATCACGAACTGACCCGGGCCCGCGCCGAGGACGCCGGCCTCACGGTGCTCGACCTCCGGCCGGAGCGGCTGCTCACCGTCTTCCACGACGTCGGCGCGGTGATCTACTTCCTCCGCAAGGTGATCTGGATCGTCCCCGGCTTCTCCGTCGACCGCTACCGCGCCGAGCTCCGGCGGCTCCACGACCGCATCCAGGACGAGGGGCCCTTCGTCGCGTACGCGACCCGCTTCCTCATCGAGGCCCGCAAGCCCCTTCCGGCCTGAGGAACGTCCCGCCGAGCCGAGCCGGCCGGTCGACCCCGGGACCCGACATGGAGCCCGAAGGCCGCAGGGGTCAGGGGAGGAGTCCGGCGCGGGTGCCGGCGACGGCGTCCAGTGCGCGGTGCTCCCGGCGGCGCCGGTCCGCGCCGCGTCGCGCGCGCAGCTCCAGCTCCTCCAGGCGCGCCTCGGTGTCGAGCCGGACACGCCTGTTGTAGACCGTCTCCTGAGCCTGGTTCGTCCGGTCCACCATGCGGTCGTAGGCGGTCGTCCCACTCATGATCTTGACGAGGACCGGCAGGCAGTCGACGAGGATCAGGAAGAGACGGAGCAGCCACGTCGCCTGCCTGAGATAGACGTTCGCCGCGGTGACCTCGTGCAGCGCCCGCATGCGCTCCAGCAGGCCGACGGGGTCGTCCTTGCCGGGCATCGCGGCCAGCCGCTCCCCGACGCGCGCGTCCAGCCGCCGCTCGAAGTCGGACTGCCGCTCGGCGAGCGGGCCGCGCAGGGCCGACACCCGGCCCTCCAGTTTCTGGAGCTTCTTCTGGTTCTCCGCCAGCCCGCTGCGGTCCATGAATCGCTTGGCGGCGGCGTCGAGACGCCTGCAGAGCGGTCCCATGCCCTTCCTGCCGCTCAGGCCCTCACCGCTTTCCCCGGCGCACTCGGCCGTCGCCTGGTCCACCAGCCTGTCGTACCGCTTCCGGTCGGCGGCGACCTGCGTCCGCAACGTGTCGGCGTCGCGCTCCAGGTTGCTCAGCCGGGTGAGGTCGGCGTCGGCCGTCGAGGTCAGAAGCCTGGCGTTCGCGCAGTCCCGGCGGCCGGGCGTCCTGCCGGGCACCCGCGAGTTGCACTCCAGCAGCCGGGCGCGCTCCGCGACCAGCGCGGCCTCGCGGCCACTGATCACGTGCTGGACCACGGCCGTCTCGAAGACCCGCAGGACCAGGGGCTCGGCGATGATGAAGCCCAGCACCACGGCGACGAGCAGTCGCGGGACCAGCAGCATCAGCCTGGCCCGCCAGGTGCCGGTGACGGTCGAGACGAGCCAGCGGTCGAGGTTGAGCACGATGAGCGCCCACACCACGACGGGGATGAGCATGGCGACGTGGGCGCCGCCCAGGACCTGGCTCAGCGCGAACCACATCGAGATCCCGGCGACGACCGCGGTTCCCAGGACCACGCCGCCGAGGCCGACGTAACGGGTCCGCTCCAGCGGTATCTGGCTCAGGACGCCCTCGTCCACACCCGCCAGCGTCCGCAGCCGCCGGCCCAGGCCGCGCCGTCCGGGGACCACCTCTTCCGCGGCCCTCGAACCGCCCGGAGTGGCGAGGGGGCGTGTGAAATGGCTGCTTCCCATGGACTCTTTCCGGTTTCCCGCGCGCCGCCGCTGCCTGGTCGGAGTCACCCGGATGGGGTGACAGGCGGGACGCTCCGCGTCAGTGGGAATGTGTCCCGCCGGTTATGAAGAATGAGGCTCAGAATGCATTAGTTCATGTTCGTACCACGGTCATCGTTATCGGCCCAGGGTGACCCGCGTGGCTGGGGAAAACCTTACTTTGGGCCGAACAAGCGCCTCATCGCTCGACAAACAGGGGATCGGCCGGGATACCCGCCGTACGGCGCCGCGTCCGTCGCCGTGGTGGGCTCCGCCCGGCCCGCCGTACGGCGCTCTCTCCCGGGGTGGCCCGGAAGGCGGGTGTTCCATGGCGTCGCGGGCGGGGTTAGCGTGGTCCTCGCCGCCCGTCCGGGCGGGTGCGGACGCGGCGCGGCGATCCTCCTTCCCCGAGGGCGGGCGCGGCTCGCCGGGTGACCCGGCGTCCCAGTTCTGGAGGACGAAGCAGTGCGTAGACGCGCCGGGCGCCCGCCCTTCGAGGTTCCAGCCGCCTTACGCGCCGCCACCGCCGTCGTCGCGGTCCTCACGGCGCTGGCCGTCTTCGCCACCGGCTGCGCCGGGACGACCAGGCCGGACACCGGCCTCGCGTGGAACGACTGCGGCGACGGCTTCGAGT
Organism: Streptosporangium sp. NPDC048047; assembly: GCF_040653115.1. Taxonomy (NCBI): domain Bacteria; kingdom Bacillati; phylum Actinomycetota; class Actinomycetes; order Streptosporangiales; family Streptosporangiaceae; genus Streptosporangium; species Streptosporangium sp. NPDC048047. The sequence continues at coordinate 190,720 of NZ_JBEZNH010000010.1, forward strand.
GCGCGAAGCTGCCCGTGCCGCTGGACTACGGAAAGCCGGACGGCGAGCGCATCGAGATCAGTGTGATCCGGCTCCCCGCCACCGGCCGCCGCATCGGCTCGATCCTCGTCAACCCCGGCGGCCCGGGCGCCTCAGGCGTCGAGTACGCCCGCAGCGCGCGCTCCGTGCTGAGCGACGCGGTCCGCGCCCGGTTCGACGTGGTGGGATTCGACCCGCGTGGGGTCGGCGGTTCCTCACCCGTACGGTGCCTGTCGTCGGGCGACCTCGACGCCTACACCGGCCTGGACGCCTCGCCCGACTCCCCGGCCGAGGTCGCGGCCCTGGAGGAGGGCTCGCGGAAGTTCGCGGCCGGCTGCCGGGCCAGGTCGGGACGGCTCCTGACGCACGTCGGCACGGCCGACGCGGCCCGCGACATGGACCGCCTGCGCGCGGTACTCGGCGACAGCCGCCTCACCTACCTCGGCAAGTCGTACGGCACGCAGCTCGGCGCGGTCTATGCCGACCTGTTCCCCACCCGGGTCCGCGCCCTCGTGCTGGACGGTGCCGTGGACACCTCACTGTCCCCGATGGCGATGAGCGCCGCCCAGGCCCACGGCTTCGAGGTCGCTCTCGACGCCTTCCTGGCCGACTGCCTCACCGCCGACGACTGCCCGTTCACCGGTACGGCGGAGTCCGCCCGGCGGGAGGTCGCCGACCTGCTGCACCGCGCCGACCGGCATCCGCTCGCGAACCGGAACGGCGACGACCGCCAGGTCAACGAGGCGTGGGCCGTACTGGGCCTGATCACCCCCCTCTACGACCGGCAGGCGTGGCCGGTGCTCCGCCAGGCGCTGGGCGAGGCGCGCAAGGGTGACGGGAGCCTGCTGCTGCGCATGGCCGACCTGCTTATCGACCGCAAGGAGGACGGCGACTACTCCAACCAGACCGAGGCCAACATGGCCGTCAACTGCGTCGACGCCCGCTACCCCGCCGGTCCGGCCGCGTTCGCCAGGGCGGCGGACCGGGCGGCGGAGAAGGCGCCGCTGTTCGGCCGCTACGTCACGTGGGGGTCGCTGCCCTGCGCCTACTGGCCGGTCAAGGGGAAGACCCTGGACCGGACCGACGCCCCCGGCGCCGCCCCCATCATGGTCATCGGCACCGAGCGCGACCCGGCCACGCCGTACGAATGGGCCAGGGCACTGGCCGACGAGCTCTCCTCGGGCGTGCTGGTCGGCTTCGACGGCGACGGGCACACCGCCTACCTGACCGGTTCGTCCTGCGTCGACCGTCTGGTGGACGACTACCTGATCGACCTGAAGGTCCCCCGGGACGGGACGCGCTGCCCGCGGATCGGCTGAACGCGGGAGCGCCCGCCCTCAACCGGTCGGCGGTGATCTGCTGTAGTGCTCTGGAGGCATTCCCCGCCGGGGCGGCCGCAGCCGCGTCGGCGAGTATGGGTGCGGATGGTCGGCAGTGAACGGGGTGGAGCGTGAAGCCGGAGGAACGGGACCAGGGCCGGGGGAAGCGGCGAGGGCGGCAGGCGAGGCGACCGGATCCCGGCGCGGGCGCGGCGGGGGCGTTCGCCGATCGGCTCTGGCGGTTGAGGCGGGAGGCGGGCGACCCCTCCTACGCGGAGATGTCCGCCCGGCTCGGGGCGGCGGCTTCGAAGTCGTCGCTGGCCAGCGCCGTACAGGGGCGGAAGCTGCCGAGCTGGGAGACGACCTGGGAGTTCGTGCGGGTCCTCGCGGTCGACCGGCTGGGACGCGACCCCGGAGAGACCGAACGCGAGTGGCGGGAACTCTGGGAGCACGCACGGGACGCCGACTCCGATGAAGCCGGCGACACCGGCGGTTCCGGCGCCGATGCCACCGATGACGGCGCCGCCGATGACGCGGCCGGCGTGGAGACGGCGGACGGGTCCGTGCGGGCTGCTGACGGGTCCGTGTGGGCGGCGGACGACGGGCTCGTGAGGGCGGGCGGCGGATCCGTGAGGGGGGCGGACGACGGGTTCGCGGAGGACACGAGGGATACGAGGGATACGGGGGACGTGGAGGACGCGGAGGACGTGATGAACGCGGCGGCTCCGGCCGCGTCCACGCGTTCGCCGGGGCTCGCGCGGCGCGGCCGTGTCATCCGGGTCGTGGCCGCGCTCACCGTCGCCGCGGCCGTCGCCGCCGTCGCCTTCGTGATCGACCTGGTGGTCTCCCGGCCGGCGACGAACGGCGGCGACGGCGACCCTCCGCCGGTGCCGACCTCGGCGCCGGCCGCGCCGCCGACCATGGTTCCGACGGAGGGCGCGATCGCCGGGGACGACTCCGCGTTCCTGGGCGACATCACCTATCCGGACGGCTCGACGGTACGGCGGGGCTCCTCCTTCAGGAAGGTGTGGCGGATACGGAACACCGGGCGGATCCCCTGGAAGGGGAGACGCCTGGTGCGGATCAACTCCGGGCCGTGCCGGACCCCGGAGACGGTGGACATGCCGTTCACGGCTCCCGGGCAGAGCGTGGACATCGCGGTGCGGGTGCGGGCCCCGGAGGAGCCGGGAAACTGCCGGATCTACTGGAAGGTGGTCGACGCGCAGGGGCGGGCCCTGTTTCCGGCCAAGCGGCCGATCTTCCTGGATGTCCAGGTGGAGGGCTCCTGACCTGCGGCTTCTTTTGTCCAATGTCCACGGTCCGGTGGCGGGGCCGAATTGGACAAAGATCCTTCCCATGGGTGGCGGATCGCGTGCCACGATGGTCGGCATCCCGGACCCCAGGGTTTCCGGGATGCCGTGCGACGTGACCCGGAGCGTGCTCCCGGCCGTGCTTCCCGCCGTGTTCCCGACCGTTCCACCGGTCGTGTGCGATTGAGCGCCTCCGGATCGCAGACGTCGTAATCCGACCACGAAGGAGAATCTGTCATGACCAAGAAGATCCGTTCGCTGGCCGTCGCGGCGGGTGTCATTTCCGTGCTGGTGCCGCTCGGCGGCACCGCCCAGGCCGCGGAGACCGGCGCGTCCACCGCCAGGGCCGCGAAGGTGTCCTGCAACTCCCCCGGGACCGGCAACACCACCGTCTGGGGCAAGTGCAAGAACAAGGGGAACAAGACCGGCAAGGCTCGCCTGGTCTACTGGTGCGTCAACGCGATCGGCAACGGCTCGAAGCAGTACCACACTGGGTGGAAGAGCATTAAGCCCGGCAAGACGGTCAAGTTTGTGGGCGAGTGCACCTTCAAGGCTCGTAACCCCTACTTCCAGATCGGCTGATTCCCCCCGGTTCTCGCGACACATGCCTGTCGCGGCGGCGTCCGGATGCCTCCCACCGCACCCGGACACCGCGCCGGTCCGACGCGGGCCCACCCCCCGCGCCGGACCGGCGCGGCCGGAGGAGCCGCCGTCCGTGCCGAACCGGCCCGGACGGCGTCGACGACGCGTGAGAACCGGCCGAATCGGCGGGCGCGAGAGCTCCGCGAAACCTGTAGACTGTCAAAGGTCATGCGATCCCTGCGTGACATGCCGCCTTAGCTCAGTCGGCCAGAGCACTTCACTCGTAATGAAGGGGTCTCGGGTTCGAATCCCGAAGGCGGCTCCAGGTCAGAGGCCCCCACCGGGATCCGGTGGGGGCCTTTTGCTAACACCCCTGCTAACAGCACCACGGAACCGCTGGCAGCTTCCCCGGTAACAAAGCGGGACGAGGCGGGTCGATATAGCCTGTCTTTGCTGATCTCTATCGACCTTGACCACGATCATGGAGATCTTGGTAGCCAAGACAACCCGTGCCTTCCCGATCCATCTCGGACACGAATCGAACACCGGATCACACTGCACGTTCGCGACCCAAGCTGTGGTCACGGGCAAGGTTTTGGAGGCCAGCGCTGAGATCTCGCCGAGGTCTTGGCGCGGCATGTGCCGCATCCGTCCGTCCGAACGGATTAGGTATGTCGATTCGCCCCCTGTGGCTGCGCCTGCTGGTCGCGGCGCTGCTCGCCCTGCCCCTGCTCTGCGTCGTCCTGCTTTCCTTCCCGGCTTGGGTCTCCTGGCCCTTCCTGCCGACGGACAGGCGTCAGACGGTGCTCTCGTTCGTCGACCGGCTCACGAAGTGGGCCAAGGCGATCAGTGGGGGAGGCAGGTAGCCACACAAAGCAGGCCCGTGGGTACCTCACCCACGGGCCTGCTTCAATCGAGAGACTTCCTATTCGAGCGCCTGGGCGAAGACGTCGGCCGCGGCGGCTTCCGCCGAGCGGATCACGTGGGCGTAGACGCGGAGGGTGATCGCGGGATCGGCATGGCCGAGGCGGGCCGCGACCACGTGGACGGGAATGCCCGCCAACAGGAGCGTCGTCGCGTGGATGTGCCTGAGGTCATGTAGCCGGGCGTAAGGAAGCGGTTCGGCCGGGGCCTGGTCCTTGTCCTGCGGTTCGTTGTGCGCCCGGATGAGCTTGGCCGGCAGTGACGTCACGGTGGTGGGATAGATAGGGCCACCCCAAGCGGTTGTGAAAACATGGCCGTTCTCCTCTCCCTGCCAGCCGTCGCCGACACGGGCTCTCTCGGCTTCCTGCGCTTCCCGGTGCTCCCGAAGGACGGTCACCGTGCCCTCGTCGATGGTGACCACGCGAGTCCGGCCGCTCTTCGTGGTGCCGGCGATGTGCTGGCCGTCGACGACGCCCGTCGAGCCCTTGATGGTGATCTGTCGCCCTTCCAGGTCGACGTCAGGCCACCGCAGGTTCAGCAGTTCACCCCGCCGGGCACCCGTATAGGCCGCCAGATGGAAGAAGGCATAAAGCCGATGGGACCGAGCCACCTCTAGAAACGTCCGGAGTTGAGCCGGAGTCCAGAGCATCCCTGGTTCCTGGGACTCCGTACGGGGACGCTTGGCCTTGTCGACGGGGGAGCTACTCAGGTACTCGTGGACCACCACGGCGTCACGGAAGGCACGGCGGAGGATCGCATGCGTGTGGACGACGGTGGACACCGCCAGCGGCTTCCCGTTCCGTCCACCGCGGGTGAGGAGATCCCGGTAGAGCTTCGTGATCGCCGAGGGACGGACCGCCTGAAGCCGCATCTTGCCGATGTGCGGCTTGATGTAGAGACGGATGCTGATCCGGTAGTCCTCCAGCGTTCCCGGCTTGATCTCCATGGCGTGGTCCTCAATCCACATGTCGAGGTACTCCCCCACAGTGATCTCGTTCCGGTCGACGTACTCACCCCGCCGGGCGTTCACCCGCGCCTCATCACGGGCCGCCTTGGCGTCGTCCTCGGTGGCGAAGCCGCCCACCCACCTGGGCTTACTCTCGCCGGTCTCGGGATCCTTGACGCGGATCACATACGACCAGGTGCTTCCGCGCTTCATGACCCCGTCGCGGAGCTTGGGCGTGTTCTTCTTGCTCGGCTTGCCGTCGGGGCCGGTGGCGTCGGCGAGAGGCTTGGTCATGCCGCACACTCCATGGAGGCCAGGCGAGCGATGTAGTCGTGCAGGGCTGAGACGGGCACCCGCCGGGAGCCGTCGATCCGGACCGAGGCGACCGCACCGGAGGCGATCAGCTCGTAGAGCTTGCTCCGGGAGATCGCCAGGGCCGCGGCGGCTTCGGAGACGGTCAGCAGGAGGGGAGTCATGAGCCACCCCCGGCGACGTCGACGGGAGCAGGGAGAGGGTTTCCGGTAAGAGCGCTTGCCAGAAGGGCGTCACCGAGGGAGTAGCCCTGTCCGGCGTACTCCCAGTGGGAGACGACGAGGACGGTGTCCTCGTCGAAGAGCGGGAGTCGGCCGGTGCTGACGGCCTCGTCGCGCATGTAGTCGGCGCGTTCGGCGCGGATGTCGCTGAGGGTGGTGGAGTAGCGGCGGCTCTTGGTGGAGAAGTGGCCGCGGAAGCCGAGCATGTGCGCCCACTGGGCAAGGCGGAGGTCGGCCAGTTCGTCGAGGGCGCCCAGGCGCAGGCATTCGGCGATGAGCCGCCGGGCGTGCTCGCGCAGCGGCAGGGCCGCCAGGTCGTCGAGGGGACTGATACGCCGGTCGAGGGTGCCGACGCATTCGGCGGCCTTGGTGGCGTACTTGGCGATGTAGCCGGCCACCGCCTGATCGGTGAGCTCACCGTCCAAGGTGATCGGGCGGACGTCGAGCTGAGCGCCCCAGCGCAGCACCCGCGCCGGTTCGTCCCCTGCGGCCGGGGCGGTGACCGTCACGGCCGAGACGGCGTGCCGTACGGCGTCAGCCAGGACGTCGGCGCTCGCCCAGGCCGGGGGCGGGGAGGAAGGTCCGTCGGGGCCGTCGAGGCGGATGACGGCGTGGAAGTGGACGACACCGCGCCGCTGGTACTCGGCGACCTTGGCGAAGGAGACCACGGCCCGCTCACGTAGCTCCCGCACGGTCAGGCCCGCGGCTTTGGCGATGTTGCGGCGGAGCGCCAGGGTGAAGCGCCGCCACAGCTCCGGCGACAGAGCGTTGAACAGCACGCTTCCCGCGTAGTCGTAGCAGTCCGAGCACAGCGGCTCACCGAGACAGGTCTCTTCGGCGCCGTGCCGGGCGGTGCAGGACATGACCCGCCCGTGCGGGCATGTCGGGGCGTCGCGGCGGGCGCGGCAGGGCAGGGGTTTGCCGTTCTTCTCCCGCCGGGTGTGGACGGTGCCGAAGGAGGGGGCGGTGAGGGTGACGAACAGGCACGGATGGCCGGTGACGGTCGCCGGGACGCCCTTGCCTCCGACGAGGCCGGCGCGGATGAGCTGGTAGGTGTCGGCCCGGTAGGTCTCGGCGCAGGCCGGGCAGCGGGAGGCCCGGCGGGTCTTGCACGGGACGCGCAGGACGCCGTCCGGTTCGGTTGCGGTGGTGTAGGAGTGCAGCCGCTCACCGGTGGCGGGGTCGAGGTGGTGGACGTGGCCGCGCAGGTGGATCGGCTGGCGGCAGCCGCCGGTGGCGCGGATCTGGGCGGCCCAGCGGGCGTAGTGGGGATCGTGGAGCCGGGTGATGAGTCCGGCGATCGCGTGGGCGCTTGGCATGATGGGGTGCGTCCCTTCCGGGTCGAGAGGTTCGGTTCGGGATGGCCCCCGACGTGACGGACGTCTTGGCGGATGTGTGGTCACGCCGGGGGCGCCAAGGGCTCAGCAGAAGCCGAGGCCCTCGCAGTGCTCGCAGGTCTCGCCGTGGCCATCGACGCCGGTCGCGCCGCAGTGGCAGCACTGCCAGCGCCGGGGAGCGATGCCTACGGGGTCGCCGGTCGGGGCGTTGGGGTCGACGGTCGGGGCGTTGGGGTCGTCGGTCATGTGATCCATCTCCGGGTGTCGCGTCTGGGGGCGGTGTTGAGGAACACCCGCCAGGTATGGGGCCGCTCGTGCAGCTTCATGACCGGCGATATCTGCCGGATCGGCAGGAGCGTGCGGATGGTGTTGGCGGCGTGGACGACTTCGGCATATGTGCCGTCGATGCGGATGCGCATGGGGGTTCTCCTTGAAGGTCAGGCGGCGGAGGCGGTGCGGTCCGCCGAGGGGGTGGCCGTGCGGGCGGTGGTGAGGATGCCGACCGCCTCGTAGCGGACGGGGCCGAAGTCGAGGCGGATGCGCCGGTGACCGTGAGCGGCGTCCTCGGGGTCGATGTGCAGGCCGAGCAGGGTGGCGATCCGGTCGATCTCGGCGCGGATCGCGGTGTCGGTTCCCCGGGCGAAGTAGTAGAGAGTCGGGAAGGCCGGGACGGGCACGCCGGGGTTGGCCGCGAGGAAGGCGGCGAGGTCGACCAGGCCCTTGACCAGGGCGGCGCGGGAGTCGGTGGCGGTCATGAGCGGTTCTCCTTGCGGTTCAGGCCGGTTCGGGGTGGTGGAGGGTGCGCAGCAGGTCTGCGGCGAGCTGGTTGGACACGCCGAGGCGGGCGCGCAGGGCATCGCGGGTGATGGGCCGGCCGTGCCGGGCGTGGTGCTCGGCGGCCACCCGGCGGGCGTAGTCGACGAGTTCACCGGTCGGCCCGGTTCCGCCGCGGTCGCCGGATGGTTCGGTCCGGGCCGGTACGGCGGGGCCGGGTGAAGGGACGAGCGCAGCGGTTTCGGCCGAGGGCTCCGGGACAGCGTGCGGGACAGGGGCGGGAGCGGGGAGAGGTTCCGGGGCCGGTTCGGGTTGAGGGGTCGAAGCGCGTCGTTCGAGCATGGAGACGGCGATGAGGAAGGCGCCGGCCGGGGTCGCGGCGCAGATCCATCCCCAGGGGTCGGTTCGGCTTGGGCGAGGTTGGCGGCCAGGGACAGGGTGATCCCGCCGACGAGGACGAGGGTGGGCCAGGAGATCCAGCCGTCCGGGCGGCGGCCGGTTTTTCGGTCGCGCTGGCGTTCCCGGGCGGCCATGACGCAGGTGAGATCGACGCAGACGGCCACGGCCCATGCCATCGGCCCGTTCTGGCCGTGTTCGGTGGCGGTGCCGCGGATGTGGGTGAAGCTGCCTGCTCCGGCGATGAGCGCGAGGATCAGCACCGGTCCGGCGTCGGCGAGCCGTACGGCCAGCCGGGGCTTGCTCGTGGTCATCGTTTTCCTCCTTCGGGTGGGGTCGAGGGGGTTCAGGCGGCGAATTCGGGGGTGTCGTCGGTGGCGGGCAGTTCGTGGCCGAGGCCGGAGGCGGCGACCTGGTTCCAGGAGGGGGTCAGGTGGGCGTAGGCGGTGGCGGCGTGTTCGGCGGTGGTGGTGGAGACGTAGCCGGACCGCGCCCGGTACCAGCGGCCGTCGGAGCCGGTGATGACGGCGACGCCGGGCAGTTCCGGGGCGATGGAGCGGGCGGCAACGAGGGCGTCGGGGTCGAGGTCGCCGAGGGTCATGACCGCGGTTTCGGGGTCGTTGACCCGGTGGCAGACGCGTCCGCCGATCTGGGCGCGCAGTGCGGTGACGCCGGGGCCGAGGTCGGAGCCGATGCGCTGGCCCGACAGCACCAGGTGGATGCCGAACGCGCGGCCGAGCTGGGCGATGCGCAGCAGCGCGGTAGCGGTCCGGGTGACCTGGTCCTTTTCGGCCTTGTCGGCGGTGAGGTACAGCTCTGCCAGCTCGTCGACCAGGACCACGACCGGGATGGGCCTGCATGCGTCGGGGAGTTGCCAGATGTCGCGGACCCCGTAGCGGCGGCAGGCGAGCATTCGGGCGCCCATGACCGCGATGAGGTCGCCGAGCAGGTTGAGGCATTCGGTGCGGGTGGTGGCCAGGGCGGTGAGGCGGTCGGCGTAGGCCGACAGCTCCACTCCGCCCTTGAGGTCGAAGCCGACCAGGGCGACCGGTTGCGGGGCCAGGCCGACGATGAGCGCGTTGATCAGGTTGGACTTGCCCGACTGGGTGGCGCCGGCGTTCATCCAGTGCGGGATGAGACGGAAGTCCATCCGCCAGGCCGCGCCGGTCTCCAGCACCCCGACGACGGGGCGAAGCAGGTCGCCGGCCCGCCAGCCGTCCCGGGGCTCAGCCGGGGGTACGGCCGGTGCGACGTGCGCTAAAGGGTCGCGGGTGATCCCTTGGAGGGTGACACGGCCGGGGCGGGAGCCGACGACGCGCACGGCCTCGATGCGCCAGGCGTGCGCGAGCCGTTCGCAGACCTTGGCGTAGTCGTCGGGCACCTGTCCGTCGAGGAGGTGGAAGGTGACGCGGAAGCCGTTGCGGGTGGGCCGGGGCAGGCCCATCCAGGGCTTGGTGTCGACCTCGACCCGCTGGAAGCGCCGCCGGACCCGGACGACGCCGGTCGAGGCGACGAGGTTGGGGATGACGGTGAACCACCAGCGGCGGCGTTTTTCGGTCAGTCCGCAGCCGGAGGCCACGTGCCGCCAGGACCAGCGCAGCCACAGGGCTTTGCGCGGGAAGACCAGGACGTACCAGTAGGAGACCGGCGCCCAGCGCCGCCAGGCGATCAGGACGACCAAGGCGGCGAGGACCTTGAGCAGGGGGTGGCCGAGGTCGATCACAGGTCCGCCCCCGTCCTGACCGGAGCCACCGAGGCGGCCGGGGTGGCCGGTCTGCTGTAGCCGGCGGAGGCGGCGGGCAGGAAGGAGGCGGCCCGGTAGGCGATGCCCCAGCGGCCGGCCTGCTCCCAGACGTAGCCGACGAGGTTGACCGGGATGACCTCCTCGCCCGCGGTGACCTGCGGTTCGGGGGTGGTGGTGACCTTGACCAGCTCCATGCGGTTGAACTCGTCCTCGATGAGGAGGGTGAGCTCGTACATGACGTTGCCGTCCTTGTCGCGCTTGATCTCGCCGGTCTCCCGGCTGACGAGGCGGGGCTTGGGCGGCTTGACGCAGGTGATCTGGAGCTTGCTGACGTCGACGGGGATGGGGATGGTGCGCATGGCTGATGTCCTTCACTGAGGTGAGACGGTGGAACTCTTGGAGTACATGGAACGCTTGGAATTCTAAGTTGTCAAGGAGTGCTTTGGCGCCCTGGTTGGTTTCTTTGCCGAGGTGTGCTCAACTGGAGACGGAGCAAAGTGGAGCAAGACGAATCACTATGAAGCGCCGTGAAGCGCGACGAAGCGAGACGAACGCCGATGGTGGAGAAGAGCGGCCGACCGGCCTACCTGCAGATCGTCGACGAGTTGCGCGGGCAGATCCGCGCCGGCTCCCTGCAACCCGGTGCCGCCCTGCCGTCGATCGCCCAGCTCTGCGACCGCTTCGACGTCTCCGCCAGCGTGGTCAAAGCCGCGATCAGCGTCCTGCGGACCGAGGGGCTCGTGGTCGGCCAGCAGGGCAAGGGGGTGTTCGTCCGCCAGGCCCCCGCCGGGCCGTCCGAGCCGGTCGCCCCCGAAGCGGCGTCGGAGATCTTGGAACAGATCACCCAGATGCGCCGCTCGCTCAAGCAGATGGGGGACCGTCTCTCCGCTCTTGAGGCGGCAGTCTTCGAAGAGCGAGGCTGATCTCACCGAGCCGGCACGCCAGCTCGTCCAGCTCCGCCCGGATCGCGTTCAACTCCCAGACGATGCGCTCAGGGTCCGGAATCATCGCTTCCCCCTCTGTTCGGTGGTGTCCTTACCGCCTTGCGGCGTGACCTAATTCCACCGTGAGCTGCGGCTTCCCGGTATCACGTCGAGCTGGTTAAGCTTCTTCAGCTGCTCTCAACGTCCATTTACACGAGCGTTTTCACATGCACGACCGCACACCGCGCACGACCCTCCACAGCGTGAAGGCGAAGGTATGCAATGAAGACGACCCAGCGCCCCGGCTGGACCCCTTCCCGCCTGCGGGAACACCGTGAGGCCCACGGCCTGACCCTGGAAGCCGCGGGCGAGCGGCTCCGCCAGGCGGCCAGCGGCCACGGCCTGGCCGTACCGGCCGCGAACTTCCAGACCATCTGGTCGCACGAGCAAGGCGCCGTCTATCCAGGCCCGCATTACCGGCGCGCATATTGCCTGCTTTACCAGGCCACCGAGCCCGAACTTGGCTTTCGACCCCCCTTGCCCGGTGAATCCCAGAAAGCGGAAATCATGATTTCCGATTTGCCCGCGCCCGCCGACCCCGCCGCGGACAACGCCGCCGCCCAGGTCATTGAGGAAGCCTTCACCAAGGTCTCCGTCGGGGACATCAGCTCCGGTTCCCCTCGGGCCCTCCTTCGCAACCGGGTGGTCGACGCCTGGCGCCGGCGCCACGGTGGCGGCAGCCCCAAGCCCATCCTCGTCCTCGTCGGCGGGTACGCCGGATCGGGCAAGACCGAGTTCTCCCGCTTCCTGTCCGACATCACCGGCTGGGCGTTCCTGGACAAGGACTCCCTGACCCGCTGCATCGTGGAGCGGCTACTCATCTCCCTCGGCGGCGACCCCCACGACCGCCACACCGAGCTGTATCTCAAGGAGGTCCGCCCCTTCGAGTACCGGTGCCTGATGGAGACCGCGTGGGACAACCTCAAGGTCGGCACCTCGGCCATCCTGTCGGCCCCGTTCATCGCCGAGCTCAAGGATGCGGAGTGGTTCGCCCGGCTGGAGAACCGGTGCGCGGCCAAGGGCGTGGACGTGGCCGCGATCTGGGTCCGCTGCGATCCCGAGTCGATGCGGGAGTACATCGAGTTCCGCGGCGCCGCCCGGGACGCCTGGAAGCTGGAGAACTGGGAGCAGTACGTGGCCGGCCTGGACGTCGAGACCAGCCCGCCCACCGCCCACGTCACGGTCGACAACCGGCTCGGCTCAGCGATCAGTCTCGCCGACCAGACCCGCGAAGCCCTCAAGCGGATCTTGTCGTGAGCCCGGCCGGAGTCGTTCTGTACGGCCCGCCGGCCAGCGGCAAGGACACCGTTACCGCCGCCCTCACCCGCGCCGATCCGCGGTTCGTGTTGCTGCCCAAGCTCAAGGTCGGCACCGGCCGCGGCCAGGGGTATGAGTTCGTCACCGCCGAACGTCTCGCCGAGCTGCGTGATGCCGGGCGGCTGCTGGCCGAGACGCACCGCTATGGCAACGTCTACGCCGTCGACCGGCAGATGATTGAGGACCTCACCGCCGCCGGAGCCGTACCGGTCACGCACATGGGCAACCTCGCGGACTTGCGCCGCCTCGTCGGCCGCGAGCCGGACGGGTGGCTTCGCGTGCTGCTGTGGGTGCCGCGCGAGGTCACTGCCCAACGCTCCCAAGACCGCGGCGACGCTGACACCGAGCGGCGCCTTGCCGCGTGGGACGAGACCCTCGTCGACCTGGAGGCCGGTGCGGACGCGGGATTCTTTCACCTGCGCCTCCACACCGACCGCATCAGCGCGGATGCCGCGGCCAAGGAGATCATGGGCGCCTACGACCGGTTGCGCACGGCCGGGCGTTCTCGCGAGGAGGCACACCCCCGGTGAGCCGCGCCGCCACCTCCGGCGGGATCAAGTCCAGCCGCCACCAGGTCCCGCAACCGGCGCACCGCGCGCCGGTCCATGCCCCGTCCGGGGTCGATGTCCACGACACCGAGCGGTGCGGGCAGCCGCCAGAGGCGAGCCGGTCCGTCATCCTTCCGCCTCCTCCTACGGTGGCCGCCTGAGCGGCGGGTGTTTCGTGCTTCCCCCGCCCCTGCTGGACCGGTGGTGTCTCCTCGGACGATCGGCCCCGTCTACGGGGAACGCGCAGAGCGGTGACCGACGGGGGCGGCGGGCACCGCTCCCGGGGCCGACATCGAGACCGAGCCACCATTGGGGACGGCCGACGAGGGGCGGGGGAAGTCTGGGGGCCGGGAGCCGTGTGGGACGGGTTCCCGGCAGGCGGGGCGGCGAGATCCCCTCCATTCTTGCCGCCCCGCCCGTCTTCAGCAGGCGTGCCCGGACAGAACCGCCGTCCAGGTGGCCTGAGCTTCAGCGATCGAAACGGGCGTGGTCTCCTGGATATGGGGTGCGCCGTCGAGCTGGACCGTCCGGCGCAGGAACGCCCGCCCGCCACCGACGCACAACTCATAGACCGTCGCCCGGCATGAGCACGTCCAGGCCGCCGGCCGCACCCGCACCAGCGACCGGCACGGCGCCCGCCACACCAGCCGCTCACAGCCACGTTGCGGCATCGCCACGTGCGGACTAAGGCACGTGTGGACGGTCAGGAATTTCTCCGGGTAGGCGGCCAGCCTGATCCAGGCTGGCGGCCATGAGATCTCCAGGTCAGCGGACGGTTGGCGTCCCGGCTGGCGGTCAGGTCAGGGGAATGACGCCTTTCCCGGCGAGGGCTTCGGCCAGGCGGTGGGATTCGCCGCTGGTCTCGACCATGTGGGCGTGGTGCATGAGCCGGTCGACGGTGGCGGTGGCCATGGTCTTGGGCATGATCGTGTCGAAGCCGGAGGGGTGGATGTTGCTGGTGACGGCGAGGCTGCGGCGTTCGTAGGCGGCGTCGACGAGGCGGTAGAAGGCTTCGGCGGTCTCGTGGCTGACGGGCAGCAGGCCGATGTCGTCGACGACGATGATGTCGGAGCGGCAGATCTTGGCGATGGTCCGGGCGATGCTGCTGTCGACCTTGGCGCGGCCGATGGTGACCGCCAGGGTCTCCAGGGTGAACCAGGACACGCGCAGGTCGGCGTCGATGGCCTGATGACAGAGGGCTTCCATGAAGTGGGTCTTGCCGGTGCCGGACGGGCCGGAGATCACGCAGTTCTCGCGGCGGCCGACCCATTCCAGGGTGCGCAGCGCGTTCTGGGTGGCCTGCGGGATGGATGACAGCTCGCTCTTCCAGGAGTCGAAGGTCTTGCCGGCGGGCAGGCCGGCGCTCTTGCGGCGGCTGCGGCGGGTGGCGTGGTCACGGCCGACGACCTCCTCGGCGAGTAGGACCCGCACCACTTCGGCGGGATCCCAGCGCTGAGCGCGGGCGGTGGCCAGCACCTCGGGTGCGGCTTTGCGGGCGTAAGGGAAGCGCATCCGGGTGAACAATGCTTCCAGCTCGTCGGGGATGGGTGGCGCCTTGGGCAGCGAAACGCTCATGTGTAGTCTCCCAGTTGTGTGAGTGGTCAGGCCGCCGAGGTCGGCATGGCAGTTGATGTCGGCGGCCCGGCCGGTCCCTGGTCAGGTCCCGGCCGCTCAGGTCTGTTTCGTGCGCTGCGGGGTGCTTGCGCGGACGGCGGCCCAGGAGGCGGTGCCGGGCTGGGCGGAGTGCTTTTCGTCGGCGACGGAGGTCGGGCCGCCGGCCGCGCTGCTGCGGGCCAGGTGGTCGCAGATGGACGCCAGGTCGGTCTCGCCGAAGCGGCCGTGGATGGCGGCCAGGCCGAGTGCGGCATCGACGCGTTCAGCGCCGACCAGGGAGGCGAGTTCGATCGCGCGGGCCATTTTGGCCCGGATCCGGGCCACCCCGGTGGCCGCGGCCTCGATGAGCCAGGCCTCGGCGCCCGGTCCGATGGCCAAGAAGCGTTCCTCGGCCTTGGTCTGCGGGCGTGCTTTGGGTTGGCGGGGTCCGTTGCCGCCGGGGTGGTCGGGGTAGTGGGCCTCGACGATGCGGGGCCGGCCGGGGGTCGACAGCTGGTGCCGCCATAGTTCGGCCAGGCCGGCGCCGCCGGTCTGCTGCTCGCCCGGCCCGTCGTGAACACGTCGGCCGACGATGACCAGTTCCTCGCCGTGCACCCGGCACCAGACCTTGCGGCCTTCGTGGCCGGGGGGCACCGAGTAGCGGACATCGCCCCAGCGGACGGTGCGGTCGTCTGCGACCAGGCGTTCTTCTCCCAGGGCGAGTGCGTAGGGGTCGGCGGGCAGGGGGTGCAGGTGGCCGCGTTCTTCCTCCAGCAGGTGGGCCGGGAGGCGGTGGGTGGCCCGGTGCGTGCGGTGGTTGACCTGCTCGGCCCAGCGGGCGCAGGCGTCCTGCAACTCGGCGAAGCTGCCGTAGCTGGAGCGCAGGTTCGTGGTGGTGGGCACCAGATCGGCTTTGGCGATCTTCACGGTGTTCTCCACGCCGCCCTTGGACTCGGGATCGAACGGCTCGCAGGTGTGCACCACGCACCCGTAGTGGCGGCCGAGCTCGACCATCTGCGGGTGCCGGACCGGGATCTTGGCGATGTGCTCGACGGTGACGGTGCGGGGGTTGTCGGTCAGCAGGTAGGTGGGCGCGCCGCCGATGATGCGCAGCGCCGCGTCCAGGCAGGCGGTCAGCGACCCCAGTGTCTGGTCCCAGGCCGGCAGCACCACCCGGAACTTCGACCAGGCCAGCCAGGCGCAAAACAGCTGAGTACGGCGTCCGGCGATGCGTGGCCCCTCGCCCCAGTCCCATTGCAGCCACATGCCCGGCTCGGGGATCCAGGGCCGGTAGATCCTGCGCCGGCCCGCCCGCCACGAGTCCTTGATGGCCGCGACGGCTCGCCGGGTGGTGCGCTCCGAGCCGCGAAAGCCCATCGCGACCAGGTCTTTGTGCACCACATCGGCCCGGACCTTGCCGCCTGAGCGCTCGACCTTCTCCTCGATCTTCGCCAGGAACGGATCGATCGACCTGGGCCGCGATGAGCGATCCGACGGGATGCCTCCCGCCTCGCGCATCGCCACATAGCGCTGCACGGTCTTGGGGTCGCATCCAGCCAGCTGCGCAGCCGACCAGGCGCATCCGGTCAGATC